>CAXSHC010000005.1:6569-24769 GCA_964236745.1 uncultured Acetobacteraceae bacterium | reverse complement strand
ATGTTCAGGATGCGCTCGACCTCGCCGCCGAAGTCGGCGTGGCCCGGCGTGTCGATGATGTTGATGCGCGTATCCTTCCACACCACGCTGGTGCACTTGGCCAGGATGGTGATGCCGCGCTCGCGCTCCAGGTCGTTGCGGTCCATCGCCCGCTCGGCCACCACCTGGTTCTCGCGGAACGAGCCGGACTGCCGAAGCAGCTGGTCGACCAGGGTGGTCTTGCCATGATCGACGTGCGCGATGATGGCGATGTTGCGAATGTCCATGCGGGCGACTGGCTTCCGTTGGTTCCGGGCGGGCGGGATGATGCGCGAACGCCGTCCCCATCCGGAGCGTGTCGGACGGGAACGGCGCAGGCGGGCCCGCTTCGGCCCCGGGAAGGGGATGGGTGGCGGCTAGATAATGCCGCAGGACAGCATTTGCACGTTCAAAATGCCGGGTTGGGCCGCTGCGTCGGCTTTAGGGGGTCGAATCCGCAGGCCCGGCCAGCAGCGCGCGCAGGTCTGTCTCCGGTCTGGCGCCGAAATGGCCGATCACTTCCGACGCGGCGACGCTGCCCATGTGACCGCACGCCGCCACCGGCAGCCCTTGCGCCAGTCCGGCCAGGAACCCCGCCGCATAGGCGTCGCCGGCGCCGGTGCTGTCGACCACCCTGGTCGGCACGGGCGGGATGTCGGTGCGCTCGCCGTGGCGGAACACCACGCTTCCCTTGGCGCCGCGCGTCAGCACCGCGAGCTCGACCTCGCGTCCGGCCTGTTCCGCCGCCTGCTCGAACCCTTCCGCCCCGTAGAGCGAGACGATCTCGTCCTCGTTGGCGAACAGGATGTCGACGTGGCCGGCCGCCAGCGCGCGGAACGCGGTGCGATGGCGGTCGACGCAGAAGGCGTCGGACAAGGACAGCGCCACCGTGCGCCCGGCTTCCTGCGCCAGGCGTGCGGCATGGCGGAACGCGTCCTGCGCGTCCGGCGGGTCGAACAGGTAGCCCTCGAGATAGGTGATGCGGGCATCGCGCACCGTGTCGTCGTCCACGTCGTCCGGCCCGAAGGCGGTGCAGGCGCCGAGATAGGTATTCATGGTGCGCTGGCCGTCCGGCGTGACCAGGATCAGGCAGCGCGCGGTGCCGCGCCCGTCCGCGCGGTCGGCGTGCAGCGGGCGCGACGGGTAGTGGATGCCGGCCGCGCGCAGGTCGGCGGCGAAGGCGAGGCCGAGCGGGTCGTCCGCCACCAGGCCCAGATAGGCGGTCTGCGCGCCGAGCGCTGCCGCCACCACGGCGGTGTTCGCGGCCGAGCCGCCGCCGGTTTGTTGTTGGCCGGCTTGTTGTTGACCGTCGAGCCGGCGATGCAGCGCCTCGGCGCGCGCGGCGTCGATCAGGGTCATGCTGCCCGGCACCAGCCCTTCGGCTTCCGGCATCCCGGCCGGCACCGGGGCGAGGACGTCGACGATGGCGTTGCCGATGCACAGCAGGTCGAAGCGCGCGTTCCGGGACAGGGTGGCGAGGCTCAAGCGGGCGATCCTTGGGAGCAAAACCGGGTCGGCATGACGGGGGTGGCGTCCGCTACCACCCTGCCGACACAGCGGCAACACGTCCTGTTCGGCCCGGTTGGCGCTTGTCCGCTGCCGTGCGCAGCGTGTAAGCCGAACTCGTTTCCGAAGCCCGGCAAAGAGACAGGTCTCCGGGACCGGGATTCATCGATCAAGAACAGCGGAGGGTTGACCGTGTTCAAGCGACGCAAGCCAGACGAGATCGTTATCCCGGCCGCGCTGCCGACCACCACGGCGACTCCCTCGCCCACGCCCTTCTCGCCGCCGCCCTCCTTGTCCCCGTCGCTTGTGCCCACGCCTTCGCCCGTGGCCTCGCCTGGCCCGGCATCCAGGCCGACGGCTCCGAGCCCCATCCAGGGCTCCGGCCAGATCCCCGGCCAGAGCTCCAACCAGACCGCCCCCCAACCCGCACCGTCCAAGGATACCCCCATGGGTCGTTCGCCGTTTCCCGCTCCACCGTCCCCGCCGGCATCGGGCCAGGCGCCGGGCGTTTCCCAGGCCGCCCTGCAGCCGCGCCCGCAGATGCCGGGCGTTCCCGGCGGTGCGCCCACGGGCGTTGCCCCGAAAAAGGATGCGGTGGAGCGTCGCACCCTGGTGGTCGGCCGCGGCATCAGCGTGCAGGGCGTGGTGCAGGACGCCGAGCGCCTGGTGGTCGAGGGCACCGTGGAAGCGACCATGATCCATGCCACCGAGCTGTCGGTGGCGCAGGGCGGGGTGTTCCGCGGCGAGGTCGAGGTCGAGGACGCGGAGCTGGCCGGCACGGTGGACGGCACCCTGACCGCGCGCGGCAACCTCACCATACGCGCCACCGGCCGGCTGATCGGCACTGCCAAGTGCCGCCGGCTGCAGGTCGAGGATGGCGGCCAGGTGACCGGCCGACTGGAAATGATCACCGAAGGCGCGCGCTCGGCGACGCAGCCCCAGGGCGAGTCGATCGGGTCCGCCCGGCCGGCGCCGGCGCCGATGCCGGCGGTGGACCCGGTGCCCGTTTCGGGCTGATCCGGCAATCCTCGGGGTGGGGGCTTCCCGCGCCTACCCTGGAGACGCGCGTTGAGCGGGCTGGCGGCCGCCCCGCCCCGCGCGTCGCCGCTGCGGCGCGAACTGGCCGCGGTGGTGCGGCCGTTGTTGCCCACGCTGGCCTACACGCTGCGCACCATGCTCGCGATCGGGCTGGCGCTCTTTGTTTCCTTCTCGCTGCAGCTGCTGTCGCCGTTGTCATCGGTGGTCACGGTGCTGATCGTGGCGAACCCCGTCACCGGCGCGCTGGTGTCGAAAAGCCTGTGGCGGTTGTTCGGCACCGTGCTGGGCGCCGCCGCGGCGGTGGCGATGTTCGCGATGTTCGCGCAGTCGCCGATCCTGTTCACGCTCGCCTTGTCCTTCTGCATCGGGCTCGCCTGCGTGGTGTCGACCCTGCTGCGCTATTTCCGGGCCTACGGCGCGGTGCTGGCCGGCTACACCATCATCATCGTCGCCAGCGGCTCGTTCGCCGATCCGCAGAACATCTTCATCGGCGCGTTGTCGCGGGTGTCGTCGGTGTCGGTCGGGCTGGTCAGCACCGCGCTGGTGTTCCTGCTCACCAGCCTGCCGAGGCCGTCGCGGCTCGAGGCTGTCATCGAGGCGCTGGTGCGCGACGTCGCCGCCGGGTTCGTGGCGTATCGCGACCATGGGCCCGGCCGGGCCACGGCCCTGCCGCGTGCCGAGCTGCTGCGCCGCACCAATGCCCTGGACGAGCAGATCGTGTACGCCGGCGCCGACAGCTACACGGTGCGGGCGCGGATGATGCGGCTGCGCCGGGGCGGGGCCGGGCTGCTCGGGCTGTTGAGCGCACTGGAGCCGCTGCACGACCAGTTCCGGCGCGCCGATCCCGGCGTGGACGCGGCAAGGTGGGCCGCGCACGACACCATGCGGATGCTGGCCGGGCTGGCGCCGGGCGGCCTCGTTACGGCGTTGCCGCCGATCGAGGCGGCGGCGGCGGCGGTGCGGGCCATTGCCGCTTCGACCACCGACCCGGACGCGCTGACGGTGGTGCTGCACGAGCACGACCTGCTGGAACAGCTGGCCCAGGCGGTGGGCGACCTGGACGGACGCGGCGCCGGCGGCACTCGGCTGCGGCTGCTGCCTTTTCTCGATTGGTCGAGCGCGCTGCGCAACGGCGTGCGCGGGGGCCTGGTCACGCTGCTGGGCGGGCTCTTTTGGTATGTGACGCAGTGGCCGTCCGGACCGACGCTGTTGTCCTACCTGGTCCCGGCCGCGTGCCTGCTGTCGACCAACCCGTCGGCCTCGCAGGCCAGCCTCAGCTTCGCCCTCGGCACCCTGCTGGCGATCCCGGCCAGCCTCGCGGCGCAGGTGTTCGTGCTGCCGCAGATCGACGGCTTTCCGCTGCTGTGGGGCTCGCTGTGCCTGTGCCTGGCACCGGGAATCTGGCTGCAGTTCCATCCGCGCCACGGTTTGCGCGCCTTCGGCTACGTGGTGTTCTTCAACGCCATGGTGAACATCCACAACCCCCTCACCTTTGACGACATCGCGCTGCTCAACACCTATGAAGCCTTCACGGTCGGCGTGGTGTGCCTGGTGCTGGTGTTCCGGGTGCTGCTGCCGGTCGAGCCGCGGCGCGACGCGGTGCGGCTGGCGGCGTCGCTGGGACGTGCGGTGGAACTGCTGGCCCGGCCACGCCGCCGCCTGCCGGCCTGGCTGTCCTGGCAGAACCGGCAGATGCAGAAGATCCTGCGCCTTGCGCAGCGGATGGGACAGGTTCCGGGCCTGGACCCGGCAGAACCGCTGCGGCAGGCTTTCGCGGTGGTGGCGCTGGGACGAGTGGTGCTGACGCTGCAGGCGCTGCGCGCCGACCCGGTGCTGGACGAGGCCGGTCGGACCGCCGCGCTGCGGGCGCTGCAGGCGGTGCGGTGGCTCCGGCGATCGCCGGCACGGGCGGCGGCGGCGATCGAGGCGGCGGCTGGCACGGCGGAAACGCTGCTGCCGGCACCGGATGCGGCGCCGGACAAGGCATTGATATTGGACAAGGCATTGGCGCCGCACCCGGCACGGCTTCTTGTTGGCACGCTGGGCGAGGCCGCGATTCTGGTCGGCAAGGCCGGGCCGCTGCTCGACCGGCGCGGCGCGTGGGTGGGGCAGGCATGCTGACCGAGCTCAACCTGGGCGGGGTGCTGTTCGCGCCGATCCTCGCCTATGCGCTGCTGGCGGTGCCGATCACGCTGGCGCTGCGGGCGCTGATCTGGGCCAGCGGCCTCGCCCGCCTGACCTGGCACCTGCCGCTGCTGGAGTTCGCGCTCTACATCTGCGTGCTGTCGCTGCTGGTGATGCTGTTGTAGCCGGGAAGCGCGCACAAGCCGGCCAGCGGACACGCACGGTTTTCGACACCTTGGTCGCAGCCGGTTCCGTGATCCTGTCCGGAACGACATCCAGGAGGACAAGCCATGGCACGGGCGGCAACAGCACCTGCAGCAGGGTTCGCCGCGCCGGCCGATCCCCGCGGCGACATGGCGCGGATCCGGCAGCAGAATGCTGATGAAGCCTTTCTCAAGCTCGACGAGCAGACCATGCCGAGCAAGAAGGACATGGCGTTCGCCGCCGCCGACATCCTCGCCAGCACGCTGGCGATGGTCCCGGCCACCGCGTCGGCAAGCCGGGCCTGGCCAATGGCGGGTCGCAAACGCTTTGCCGGATAATCCGCAACGCCAAGCTGCGGTCCAGAAACGTCGACGTGAAGCCGAACCCGTGGTTCGTCGTCAGCGGGCATGTCGACAAGGAGAAGCAGGAGAATTCCCCGCCTGCGACCACCACGTTTCTTGCGTCCGCCGCGTCCCTTGCGTCCTCGCGCAAGACCAGCCTCGATACGTTCACCAACGACAAGACCGCTTCCCCGTTCACCCAGGCCTACCTGCGGACGCGCGACCACAAGACCAACGGCAGCAGCATGATGGACATCGGCGCCGGGGTGGCCTCCGTGCCCACCGGCAGCGTCAACGTCGGCAACGCCGCGCGCCACCTCAACGCGGCGGGCTCGACGCTGATCCACTGGCTCAGGATCCGGGCGATCGCGGAGTCGGTGCCGCAGAAGAGCACCATCATCATCGGCTGGTGCGACATCATCATGAAGGCCAAAGCGGCCAAGGACGGGCAGCGCGCGATCGGCATCATCGCGGCGGCGACGCCGGTGCCGCTGGCGAACCCGATCGCCACCATCATCGGCGCCGCCGCCGGGCTCGGGATCAAGGTCGGCCTGGGGGAGGCGTGCTACCTCGCCGCCCTGGAGATCCACTGGCGGGCGTTCCAGGAGCAGACGGTCGCCGCCGCGGCGGGCCCCCGAGTGGCGAAGCCCACGAACTTTTCCCGCCCGTTCGGGCCCGGCAACCGGCCCGGGCAGACAAGCGTGCCGGTGCCGGGCAAGGAACCGGCGGCCTCGCTGATCGCAGGGCCCACATCGCGCATCTTCGCCGAGGTGTTCAAGCGGCGCGGCGCCACCCCGGTTGCCGGGCAGCTACGACGTCGCCGGGCTGATCAAGGAGCCGGCGGGCTGGATGGTGCTGGGCGAGCGGCTCGCCTTGACCTGAGGCAGCGCCGCATGTGGTTCATCCCGCATGCCTGCGGCGGAGAAACCCGGCGCCCTGGTCCCGATGCCACCTGGAGACTGCACCGACGCATCCTGAATGTGGCGTTTTCTCGTGTGGCGGCGTCAGGGTTCGGTTGTCCGGTCGCGGCTCGGCTCCACGACGCCAGCGGCGGCATCGTCATCATGCAGCAGAACGCCACCGCCGCGATGGTCCTACCCGTTTCGTCCTCCAGGTCCGGCATCCGGTTTCGTGCCGGCGCCGGCACGGGTCACCGATGGCGCATCGGGGCCTGCTCGTCTACATAGCCGCGGCCCGGGGCAAGCGAACCCCGGCCGGTCCGGGGCCGCTCCCGGGCCGCACGTTCCGGAGCTGGAACCGTGATGATCTTTCTGCGCGCCTTGGTCCGCGTCGCCCTGACCCTCATGGTGGTGGCGGCGGCCATCGTGCTCGGCAGCAGCCTGTGGCGCACCTACATGATCTCGCCCTGGACCCGGGACGGACGGGTGCGCGCCTACGTGGTGGACATCGCGCCGGAAGTGTCGGGCACCGTGGTGTCGGTGCCGGTGCGCGACAACCAGGTGGTGCGCAAGGGCGACCCCTTGTTCGTGATCGACCCGACCCGGTTCCGGTTGTCCATCACCGAGGCGCAGGCGCGGCTGGACAGTGCGCGCGAGGAGCTTCGGCTGCGCCAGTCCGACGTGAAGCGGCGGCAGGGCCTGGCCGGCATCGTGTCGGCGGAGGAGCGGGCGCAGTTCGCTTCCACCGCCGCGACGCAGCAGGCGACCGTGGACGCGGCGCAGGCGCAGCTCGACACCACCCGGCTCAACCTCCGGCGCGCCACGCTTTACTCCCCCGTGAACGGCCCGGTGACCAACCTCCTGCTCCGGGTCGGCGACTACGCCACCGCGGGCCAGGCGCGGGTGGCGGTGATCGACGCGGACTCGTTCTGGATCTACGGCTATTTCGAGGAAACCAAGCTCGGCGGCATCCATGTCGGCGACCCGGCGCGGATCAAGCTGATGGGCTATGCGCCGATCCTGGCCGGCCACGTCGACAGCATCGCCGGCGGCATCAACGACCAGAACGGCACTCCCGACCGGCAAGGGCTGCAGGACGTGAACCCGGTGTTCACCTGGGTGCGGCTGGCGCAGCGCATCCCGGTCAGGATCGCCATCGACCACGTGCCGCCGGGGATGGCGCTGGCCGCCGGCATGACCTGCTCGGTGGCGGTGGGAACGGAAGCGCACGACCACGGGCGTCTGCCGAGCTGGCTGCAGGACCACCTGTGACCCGCCGATGAGGCGTGCCACGCCCCGCAGGCGCCGGCTGGCCGCGTGCCTGTCGGCGCTGCTGCTGCTGGACGGCTGCACCGTTGGCCCGCACTACCATCCGCCGCGCATGACGGGGGTGCCGGCGAACTGGACCGAGCACGCCGCGAGCCCGGATGAGATCGCCCGCACCGAGGCACGCATGCGCGGCTGGTGGGCAGAATTCCACGACCCGCTGCTGGACGCGCTGGTGCAGCAGGCGATCGCGGGCAACCGGCAGCTGGCGATGGCGGGGCAGCGCCTGCTGGCCGCCCGCGCGCTGCGCGACCAGATCCGGGGGCAGCTCTTTCCGCAGGTCGACCTCGCGCCCGCCGCCGGCATCCAGCGCTTCAGCACCACGCTGGAATACCCGCCGCTGCCCGGCATCAACTCCGACAACCGGATCTGGCAGTACGGCGGCACCGTGTCCTGGCAGCTGGACCTGTTCGGCCGGCTGCGCCATTCGGTCGAAGCGCAGCAGGCGGCGCTCGACGCCGGCATCGAGCAGCGCCGCGGCCTGCTGCTGACGATCCTGTCCGAGCTCGCCGGCGACTACGTGACCCTGCGTGCCGCCCAGCTGCAGCTGGGGATCGCCGACCGCAACATCCGGGCGGCGGCGGACGCGCTGGCACTCAGCCAGAAGGTGTACGCGCAAGGGCTCGGTACCACGCTGCAGGTGGCGCAGGCGCAGGCGGAGCTGGAAACCGAGCAGGCCACGCGGCCGCCGCTGGAAACCCAGATCGCGCAGCTGTCGCACGCGATCGCGGTGCTGTGCGGGCAGATGCCGGGCATGCTGGAAGCGCGGCTGAGCGAGCCGGCGCCGCTGCCTGCGGTGCCACCGCTGCCGGTGACGCTGCCCTCGATGGTGATCGCCAACCGTCCCGACATCCGACAGGCCGAGCGGCAATACGCGCAGGCGACCGCGCGCATCGGCGTCGCGGTGGCGCAGCTCTACCCGAGCTTCACCCTGCCGCTGTCCTTCACGCCGCAATCCAGCATGATCCACGAGCTGTTCACCGCCAGCAGCCTGGCCTGGTCGCTGCTCCTCGAAGCCAGCATCCCGGTGTGGCACGGCGGTACCCTGTCGGCGCAGGTGCGCGAAGCGCGCGCCAACGCCGAGGCGGCACGGTTCGGCTACGAGCAGACGGTGCTGGGGGGCTTCCGCGAGGTCGAAGACCGGCTGGTAGCCTATCGCAACGACGAGAAACGCACCGCCACCCTGCGCCGGGCGGCCGCCGACGACGCGCTGGCGCTGGAACGGGCGCGCCGGCTGTACGGGGCCGGGCTGAGCGGCTTTCTCGACGTGCTGACCAGCGAACGCGCGACCTATGCCGCGCAGAACCTGGCAGCATTGGGCGAGCTGTCGCGCCTCGACGACGCGATCGCCTTGTTCACCGCCCTTGGCGCCGGCTGGCAGGGGGTGGCGCTGACCGACACCACGCTGCCGGTGGACGCGGCGTCGCAGCACCGCAGGGCGGCGGAGGCCGCGGGCCGCTGACGGTCAGGGCACTGCGCGGGTTGGGCCCGAAGGCGGCGTCGCGCCGGCCTGTCGCAACGAGCGCAGCGACGGGATCGCGCGGCGGATGAATGGCTGGTCCGCCAGCACGCCGATCAGGATCACGGTGCCCATGACGGCGAAGTTGAGCGAGCTCGGGATGCCCAGGATGTTGACCAGGTTCTGCAGCACCTGGAGCAGGGCGGTGCCAAGCACGATGCCGACGATCGAGCCCTCGCCGCCGCGCAGGCTGCAGCCGCCGAGCACGGCGGCGGCGATGGCGTAGAGCTCGTAGAAGTTGCCGAACGACGAGGGCGAGACCGAGTTGGTGTAGAACACCAGGCAGATGGTGGCGAGGCCGGCCAGGCCGCCGCTGATGATGTAGGCGCCGGTGACGATCAGGTTGGTGCGGATGCCGGAAAAGCGCGCCGCCTCCTCGTTGCGGCCGATCGCGAACAGGTAGCGGCCGAACACGGAGCGGTGCAGCAGCACGCCCATCACCGCCGCCACCAGGATCAGCAGGATGAACGGGTGCGGGATGCCCCAGCTGCGGCCCGAGGCGAGCCAGCCAAGCCAGTCGAAATCGTCGGTGTAGCCGAACCCCATGGTGGCGTCGGTGGTGTAGTAGCGGGCGGCACCGCGGTAGATCAGCAGGCCGCACAGGGTGACGACGAAGGGCTGAAGCTTGGCCCTGGTCACCAGCAGGCCCTGCAGCGCGCCCAGCACGATGCCACCGCACACGATGGCCAGGATGGCCAGCGGCCACGGCATCCCGCGGTTGACCAGCAGGTCGATGAAGATCACGCCCAGCAGGGAGAAGATCGAGCCCACGGACAGGTCGATGCCGCCGGTGATCACCACCAGGCCCTCGCCGATCGAGAAGATGCCGAACAGGCCGATCAAATTGGCCATGTCGAGCAGGTTGACCGCCGACAGGAAGCGCGGGTTGAGGATCCCGGTGATCGTTCCCACGACAAGCAGGAGAAGCAGAAGTCCCCAATCCTTGCGGGCCATCACGCGGACTCCTGGTGCTCGATGGGTTGGCCGATGGCCAGGCGCAGAACGTTGATCTCGGAGAAGTCAGGCCGGTCGAGCACGCCGCTGACCTTGCCCTCGTGCATCACGGCCACGCGGTCGGACACGCCGATCACCTCCTCCATGTCGCTGGAGATCATGACGATGGCGACGCCGTCATCGGCCAGCGCCCGCATCAGCGCATAGATCTCGCCTTTGGCGCCGACGTCGATGCCGCGGGTGGGCTCGTCGAAGATGATCAACCGCGGCGCCATCGACAGCCACTTGGCCAGCACCACCTTCTGCTGGTTGCCACCCGACAGGGTGGCCGCGTGCACCGACACGTCGGGGGTCTTGATCCTGAGCGAGTTCTGCTGGACGCGGGCGGTGGCCGCTTCCTTGTCGCGGTCGACCAGGTTGAAGGACGCATAGCGGCGCAGGCTGGCGAGCGAGATGTTCTCGGTCAACGGCATGTCGAGCACGAGGCCTTCGCGCTTGCGATCCTCGGGCACGAGGTAGATCCCCTGCGCGATCGCCTGCCGGGGGGAACGAACCTCGACCCGCTGCCCGGCCAGCCGCACCTCGCCTCCCAGCACCGGGTCGACCCCGAACAAAGCGCGCGCCAGCGAGGTGCGGCCGGAGCCGACCAGGCCGGCCAGGCCCAGGATCTCGCCGCGGCGGACGTCCAGTGACACGTGCCGGTCGGGAAAGGCCGAGGTGACGACGCGGTCGACCGCGCACAGCTCGCCCCCGGGCGGCGCGCGCGGCGGGGTGTACAGGGAGCGCAGCTCGCGGCCGATCATGAGCCGGATCATCGCGTGGTGCTCGATCTCGTCGCGCGCCAGCTCGCCCGCGACGCGGCCGTCGCGCAGGCAGACCACGCGGTCGGCGCAATGCTTCACCTCGTGCAGGCGGTGGCTGATGTAGATCACCGACACGCCGGACGCGCGCAACTCGGCGATGACCTGCAGCAGGCGGTCGGTTTCCTGCAGGGTCAGGCTGGAGGTGGGCTCGTCCATGATGATGACGCGGGCATCGACCGACAGCGCCCTGGCGATCTCGACCAGCTGGCGCTGGGCGATGAGCAGCCGCGACACGCTAGTTTCGGGACCGAAATCGGCGCCCAGGCGCTTGAGCAACGGCCGCGCCCGGTCGTGCATGTGCCGGTTGCGTACCAGCCGCAGCGGGCCGCCCGCGAGCGACTCGCGGCCGAGAAAGATGTTGGCGGCGACGTCGAGGTTGTCGAGAACGGTCAGTTCCTGGTGCACAAAGGCGATGCCGGCGCGAGCGGCGCCCGCCACCGTCATGGTGTCGTGCGCGACCCCGTCGACAACGATGCTGCCTCCGCTCGGCTGCACCACGCCGCCCAGGATCTTCATCAGCGTCGACTTGCCGGCGCCATTCTCGCCGATCAGGCCCAGCACGATGCCGGCCTCGACGGACAGGCTGACATCCTCCAGGGCCCTGACGCCCGCATAGGACTTGCTGATCCCGGACAATGACAACAGCGGCGGGGACAACAGCGGCGGGGGCGGCATGTGGAAACCGGACCGGAGGCGCTACTTGGCGCTCAGCATCCGGCGCATGCTCTGCTGGAAGTCGTGCACGTTGTCCTTCTGGATCACGCGGGTGGGGATGATGATGAGGTGGTTGGCGGGGATGAAGGACTTGTCGCCGTTGATGTACTTCACCAGGTCGGTCATGGACTGGTAGCCGAACTCGAACGGCTGCTGCACGATGGTGGACTGGATCGTGCCGTCGGCGACGCCGCGCAGGGTCTGGGCGTCCTCGTCGAAGCCGACCACCTTGATCTTGCCGGACATGCCGGCATCCTTCACCGCGGTGTAGATCTGCGGCGTGTTGTAGTTGTACAAGCCCACCAGGACGTCGAGCCCGCCCTTGGCGAGCGCGTCCTGCACGTTGGCCTTGGCCTTGGCGAAGTCGCCGCCATCGGTGCGTATGTCGACGATCTGGATGTTGGAGCCCTGCAGCCCTTGCCTGATCCCTTCGACGCGCTCACGCGCGTTGTCGGCGTCCATGGTGCCAACGAAGGCCATCATCTTGCCGCCCTGGGGCAGCGCCTTCCTGATCTCGCTGGCGGCCTGCAGGCCGGCTGCCTTGTTGTCGGTGCCGATGTAGAGCACCCGGTTGGAGTTGGGTGCATCGCTGTCGGTGGTGAACAGCACGGCGTGGCTGGCGACCTTGTTGAACTCCTCGGTGGAGTTCTTCGGATCGATGGCGGAGATGGACACGCCGGCGATGCCCGATGCGAGCAGGTCGTCGAGCTCGCGGCGCTGCTCGGCCGCGGTTGCCTGGCCGGTGACGATGACCTGCATGGCGTAGTCGGGATGCTCGCCCTGCGCCTTCATCACGCCGGCGCGGGCAACGGTCCAGAAGTCGGCCGACACGTTGGTGATCAGGGCAAGTGACTTCTTCTGCTGCGCGCCCGCTGGTGCGCCAAGCAGTGAAAGGGTGGCCGCTCCCACGAAAGCGGCCTGGATCAGGCGACGCATGTTTCCTCCAGATCTTTGTTCTTGTGTTCGGCACTCTAGGTGGTGCCGGATTGATGCTAGGCACTTCGTTGCGGTCTGGATAGGTCGCCCCAATGGTCCTGACGAGTTTTGGTCCGGAAGCCGAGGAGGGATGTGCAGGTGGCGAGGATGCGGGATCAGGTCCAACCTCATCATGTTCGCTGACACCGGCTTCCACGTCGACAACCCGGACGGCTCGACGTTTCCGCACCTCCAGGAGGCTCCTCAGTGATCGACCTCCATGCGGTCGGCACGACGCTGGAGTTCCGGCCGCGCGACGAGAACCACGTCGACGACATGGCCGGCGGTGGCCCGTTCGGGCTGCACAACCGGGCGAGTGGACCGACGACACCAGCATGACGCTCTGCCTCGCGGACAGCTTGTCTGCCGAGCGCCGGCTCGACCTGCCCGACTTCGCCAGGCGCCTGTCGCGCTGGTACCGGACGGCGAGAACAGCATGAACGGCCGGTGCTTCGGCATCGGCGGCACCACCCGCATCGCCATAAAGGCCTGGCTGCGTGACGGCCGCTTCGTCGGCAACACCGCACGCGACACCGCCGGCAACGGCTCGTTGATCCGCCTGGCGCCGATCGCGTACACAACCGCCACTCGCTGCGCCGCAGCTGGGGCCAGGCCTGGTCCCAGCCCGGTGTCACGCATAATGCGGCGGAGGCGTAGAACGCCTGCCAACTCTTCGTCGTCCTGCTGCACCATGTGCTGAATGGTGCTGGCAAGGAGAACTGCCTGGCGCCAAAGGTTCTGTCCTTGTCGCCGCGCAACCTTCTGATCAACGCTGGCGAATACAAGAATAAGTCGCGCAAGCAGATCCGCTTCTCGGGCTACGTGATCGATACCCTTGAATCGGCGCTTTGGTCGGTGTGGCACACCGACAGCTTCGAGGATGCCGTGCTGCTGGCCGCCAATCTGGGCGACGACGCAGACAGCGTGGCCGCGACTGCCGGCCAGCTCGCCGGCGCCGGCGCGCTTTACGGGGCAGGTGGCATTCCTTCCCGCTGGCGCGACCGGCTCAGCCATATTGCCGCGCTCGCCGACGCCTTGTTCACGCAGGCACCGTCACGCGACCGGGTCGCGTGACGGTGGCGCCGGTCACGGGAAGCGGGTGACGGTAACCGGCACGTCCGGGTTGGCGCCGGTCGAGGAGCCGCCGGTGTTGTCGACCACGTTGGTGATCCCGCCGGAAGAAGCCGGGTCCAGGAACACCGTCAGCAGGTCGTTCAGGCTTCCCGCCGGCAGGCTGGTGGGCACCTCGAAGGCGTTGGCGGCCAGGATGTTCACGCCCTGGTTGAAGTTGCTGTAGCTGCCCATGCCGTAGCCGTGGAAGGAGCGCACCCCGTCCGCCACCTTGAACGCGGCCCAGCCGTTCACGCCCGGCGCTTCCATCCACGCGGCCTGGCTCGGCGGGTCGTACGGCATCTCGTTCTGGAAGAAGATGTCGGTGCCGTTCTGCCCGTTCCAGATCACCTCGTATTTCTGGAAGTGCTCCACCGCGAGCCCGTAGGCGACCACGTTGTTGCCGTTCACGGTGAGCCCGGTATCGGCGGTGTTCTTTGTCCAGCCGACGCCGGCGCCGTGGTCGGCGCGCCAGGCCCACACGTTGTCGATCAGCGCGTTGTCGGCATCCACCACCAGGGCGGTCCCGGCGCTGCCGGGCTGGGCGCCGCCGACCCGGAAGAACACGTCGAACAGCGCGGACGGGTCGTTCGCCGTGTTGACGCCCAGGGCCGAGTCCAGAACGTTGGCAAGCGCGGTGCCGAGCTGCATCAGCACCGGCGACCGCTTCGGCCCGGCGTCGACAATGATGCCCTCGACCAGCACGCCGCGCCCGTCCAGCGAGGCCAGGGCCGGCTGGCCGTTCTGCGGCACCAGCGTCGCCATGCCGAGCCCCAGCACCACCGTGTCCGGCCGGGACACGAGGATGGTCTGCTGCAGGTTGTAGACGCCCGGCGTCAGCAGGAGGTTTTTGCCCTGCGCCAGGGCGAGGCTGATCCGGGCGGCGCTGTCCGACGGGGTGGCGACGAAGAACTGGCTGAGCGGGATCGAGCGGCCGGCGGTCGGGCCGCTCCCCCAGCTGATGCCTACGCTGTTGCGCTGCACGCCGGGCACGAACACGGCGGCGTTGCCGGCCGCGTCCGTGTAAAGGTATGGCGCTTCGCGGGTGACCGGGCTTGCGGGCAGCGTGGTGTAGGGTCCGCCACACGAGCTTTGCGCCGGGAAGCAGTTGGCAGGCGCGCCGGTCACGCCGGAGAACACCTGGTTCCACACCCCGTTGGACCAGCCGTCGAGCACGCTGTTGCGGGTCATCCATTGCTGCTGCGAGCCGCTGGTGATGCCGCCGCCGTCGAACCGCGAATCCGCGATGAAGCCGCCGCTCGCGTCGGACGGGCTGGTGCAGTAGTCCATCAGCGTCGCGTTGCCGTTCACCTGCACGCGCCGCATCGGCGCTGCCTGCGACACCGCCCAGAACTCGCCCGTGTAGCAGCCGGCGTTCGGGTTGCTGACGTTGATGGAAAGGTTGGACAGCGAGCGCCAGAAGTTGTCCAGCGCGTTGCAGGCGCCGCTGCTGTCGCACTGGTTGTAAACGTTGATCGAGCCGTTGATGACCACGTCGCCCGGCGACCGGCCGAGGCCCGCCACGGTGGTGTAGTAGCCGACCTGGAAGTTCAGCGGCGTGGCGGCTGAGCCGTAGGTACCCGGCTGGAACAGCAGGGCGTAGCGCTGCGTGCCGAACTGGTTGGACACCTGCTGGTTGGCCAGCGCGTTCACTGTGGCCTGGATCTGGCTCACCGGCATGTCGGGCGTGAACACTACGACGTTGGGCCCCAGGTTCGGCAGCACCGCCGCGTGGGCGGCCGGGCTTGCGGCGCCCGCCCCGGCGAGCAGGACCCCCATCCCAAGCGACAGGCCGTGGAGGGTCCGGCCGGTGACGGCCTTGAAGGATAAGCAAAGCGGCATGATGCGTTTCCCCGAGCAGATCGGCTTTTTGCGTGGGCCGCACAGCGGCGGCCTTGCGCCGTTCGTTGTCACCGGATCGGCCAACGGCGATCGATCGGGTGCCTGTTCAGGTTCGGCGATCAAGCCGGGATTTGCAAGCCTGTCGACACAGGCTGCAAACTATGTGCCGGCCCATACGCGGGGATCAGCCTGGCCTGGACGCCTCCACCGCACGAAACCGTGACCCGGCGCGGATCCTCACTTCCGGTCTGCGATCTCCCAGCCGCCACCCAGCGCGCGGTAGAGCGCCACCAGGTCGGTCTCGATCTGGGTGTTGCTGTTGGCCAGCGTGTCCTGGTTCTGCAGCACGGTACTTTGCGCCGTGAGCACGTTGAGGAAGTCGACCGCGCCCTGGCGGTAGCGCTGCCGCGATGCATCCAGGGCCAGCACGCTTTGCCGCACCGCCTCGGCGAGGCTGTCGCGACGGCGCTGCGCCTGCACATAGGCGGTGAGCGCGTTGTCGACGTCCTGCCAGGCCTGCAGCACCGTGCTGCGATACGAGATCGCCGCTTCGCGCTGCTGCGAGCGGCGCAGGTGCAGCGTCGCGCGCAGCCGGCCGCCCTCGAAGATCGGCACGTCCACCGTGGGCCCGACCATGTAGTAGCCGGAGAACAGGTTGAACACCTCCGGGAATTGCAGCGCCTGGGTGCCGATCTGCCCGCCCAGCCGCACGTCGGGATAGAAGTCCGCCACCGCCACGCCGGTCTGGGCGGTGGCCGCGTGCAGCCGCGCTTCCGCTTCGCGCACGTCCGGGCGGCGGCGTGCCAGTTCCGCCGGCAGCCCGATCGGCACCACCGGCGGCACCAGCGGCTGCGCCGCCGGCCCGAGCTCGCCCTCCAGGGCGCGCGGCGGCTCGCCCAGCAGGAAGCCGATGGCATTGACCAGGCTTTCAGCGGTCGCGTGCAGCGTCGGTAGGTTGGCGGCGATGGATGCGCGCTGCGACTGGGCGTTGGCGATGTCGAGCGTGGTGGCGGTGCCGTTGCGGAACTGGTCGCGCACCAGGGCGATGTTGCGGTCGGCGTCGGCGAGGCTCGCTTGCGTGATCACCTCGGTCGCCTGCGTGCCGCGCAGCTGCATGTAGTCCTGCGCCAGGTCCGAGATCGCGCTCAGGGCGATGGCGTGGCGCGCCTCGATGGCCGCCTGCGTGTCGGCCCGCCGCGCTTCCACTGCGCGCCGCACCCGGCCGAACAGGTCGAGCTCCCAGGCCGAGGACAGGTCGTTCTGGTAGAAGTCGAACGCGATCGGCGCG
Organism: uncultured Acetobacteraceae bacterium; assembly: GCA_964236745.1. Classification (GTDB taxonomy): domain Bacteria; phylum Pseudomonadota; class Alphaproteobacteria; order Acetobacterales; family Acetobacteraceae; genus Lichenicola. Next base: position 8,048 of record CAXSHC010000005.1, on the reverse strand, counting down.
CCGGGTGCCGGGACCACCAGCGCGTTCAGCACGGGCGGCGACGCGCGCATCCGGTTGTACAGGCTGTCGGCGTCCAGCGTCGGCAGTCCTTGCGAGGCGGCGATGCGCCGCTGTGCCCGTCCCTGGGCGATCCGCTCCGCCGCCGCCTGCAGGTCGAGGTTCTGCCGCGCCAGCCGTTCCACCAGCGAGCTCAGCTCCGGGTCGCCGAACCGGGTCCACCAGGCCGCGTCCACCGTGCCGCCGAAGGTGGGCTGGCTGCCGGCCACGTCCGGCGCCGGCCGCCACCATTGCTTCGGCGCGAAGCCGTCCGGCCGGTGGAAGTCCGGCCCCACGGTGCATCCGGCGAGCACCGCTGCCATGGCGGCCAGGATCGTGCGCAGCGTCCTCATCCCCGACGCCCCCATTCCCGGCACCTCCATTCCCGGCGCGCCATCCTCAGCGCGCGGTCAGGCGCTGCGGCGTCGCGTCCTGCCGCGCCTTCACGTCCACATGCCCGGTATGGATGGTGATCTCCACCGAGAAGCCGATCCTGAGCAGGTTGGCCTCGTTCTGACCCGGCGACACCAGGATCTTGACCGGCAGGCGCTGCACGATCTTGGTGAAGTTGCCGGTGGCGTTGTTGGGCTGGATTGGCGAGAAGGCGGTGCCGGCGGCCGGCGGCACGCTGTCCACCACGCCGTCGAGGTCGAGGTTGTAGGCGTCGACGTGGATGCGCGCGTGCTGGCCCGGCAGCACGTGCGCCAGCGACACCTCGCGGTAGTTGGCGACGATGTACACCTGGTTCAGCGGCACCAGCGCCATCAGCGCCGCTCCCGGCCCCACGAAGTTGCCGACCTGCACCTCTCGCTGCGCCACGGTGCCGTCCAGCGGAGCCAGGATGCGCGTATAGGACAGGTTCAGCCGCGCCTGCTCCACCTGCGCGCGGTCCGAGCGTATGGTGCCGAGTGCTGCCTGGTACTGCGCCTGCAGGATCGGCAGCTGGTGCCGGGTGGTGCTGAGCTGGGCCTGCGAGCCGTCCAGGGAGGCCTGCGCCTGTCGCAAGGACATGTCGGCCTGCTGGCGTTCCTGGAACGAGCCGGCGCCGGTGGCGGCAAGGTTGCGGTAGCGGGCGGCGTTCTGCTGCGCGAACGTGAGCTGCGCGCCCGAGGACGCGACGCTCGACTGCGACTGGGCGATCTGCGACGGCAGGCGGTCGATCTGCGCCTTGATGTCGTCGGCCTGCGCCTCGTCGCGCGCCAGCATCGCCTGGTCCGTGGCCAGCGTGGTGCGGAAGTCGCGGTCGTCCAGCGTGGCCAGCACCTGTCCCGCCCGCACCGTCTGGTTGTCGTCCACGTCCACGCTGGACACTTGGCCGGAGATGCGCGGCGCGACCGTGGCGTAGTGCGCGGTGACATAGGCGTCGTCGGTCCACACCGAGTCCGAGGGCGCGTAGATGATCACCAGCACGGCGACCACGAAGCCCACCACCAGCACGCCCAC
>CAXSHC010000005.1:2935-6559 GCA_964236745.1 uncultured Acetobacteraceae bacterium | reverse complement strand
AGCCACGGCCAGAGCGGGCGGCGCTTCTTGTCCGGCGCGTCGTCCTCGGCGTTCTTTCCTTTCTTCTGCTGGTCCTCGTTGTCTTTCTTGGCGTCCTGGTCATCCTTCTCGTCGGCCACCGCTTGCTCCTACTTCTTGGCCAACGCGATGCGCGGCGGATAGGTACGTTCCGGCAACAAGACCAGAACGATCATCAGAAACACCACCAGCGCCCCGAATACCACGAAGGTGTCGCTCAGCGTCAGCACGGTGGACTGGATCCGCACCTGCGCCAGGAACGCGTCCATGCTGCCCGGGAAGCGGGGCTGGGTGTTGGGCAGCAGCGGCGGCGGGTTGCCGGGGATCAGCACGGGGCCGGCGACCACGCGGAAGCCGCCTTGGCCGGACTGGTCGAGGATGCGGCTGGTGTGCAGCGCGCCGCGCCAGCGCATGATCAGCGCCAGCAGCCAGGTCGCCACCGGCTCGGCCAGGCCGCGGCAGGTGTTGATCAGCGCCGAGCCCAGCGGCCCTTCCTCGGGCTTCCTGATCGTGTTGGTGGACATCATCAGCAGCGGCAGCACGATCATCGGCTCGCCCACCGCCTGCAGCCCCTGCCAGATCAGGAACCCGCCGCCTTGTATCACGCTGGTCAGGAACCCGTTGCCGATGCAGGCCGCGAGCACACAGGCCATGCCGACGAAGCTGACCACGCGCGAGTCGACGTTCTTGAAGTTGAGCAGCACGGCCACCAGCGGCAGGAACACCAGCTGTGACGCCGCAATCACCAGCGTGACGGCATAGGCCTGGCTCGGACGGAACCCCTGCACGTCGATGAGAAAGGCGTTGGGGATGGTGGACGCCGACTGGCCGATCAGCAGAAAGGTGAACAAGGCGGTCAGGCCATAGGCGAGGTTGCGCCGCTTGAGCAGCCGGAAGCCGAACAACGGCGACGCTACCCGGAACTCGTTGAGCACGAACAACGGCAGCACCACCACGCTGACCAGCGCCAGCACGCAGATGGTCCTGGAGTTGAACCAGTCGTAGCGGTCGCCCTGCTCCAGCATGGTGACCAGCGCGCTGAAGCCGACCGTGCCGAGCAGCGCGCCCGACCAGTCGAACAACGGCAGCCGCTCGTATTTCGGCGGGTCCTGCTCCACGCCGTACCACACCAGCAGCCCGGCCAGGGCACACAGCGGCAGCGCCTCGAAGAACACGAACTGCCACGCCACCACGTCGGTCCACAATGCTGCCAGCGTGGTCGACATGTTGGGCCCGAACGTCGCGGTCAGGGCATACAGTGCCAGGCCGTACAGCCGGATCGGCGGCGCCAGCACGCGCAGCCCCACGATCAGCAGGCACGGGATGATGAGGCCGCCGGAGAAGCCCTGCACGAAGCGCTGCATGTAGAGCAGGGACAGGTTGGTGGTGAACGGGATGAAGATCGTGGAAAGGCAGCACAAGGTGATGGCGAACAGCACCCAGCGCCGCACCGTCATGGTCACTGCCCACCAGGGCGACAACGACATGCCGATCACCTGGCCGGTGGCATACAGGCTGGTGAGCCAGGTGCCCTGGTCCAGGTCGATCCCCAGCCCACCGCGTATGTCCGGCAGTGCCGCCGCCGACACGCCGTCATTGAACTCCGCCGTCAAGGCGGCGATGACCACGCCAAGCAACCCGATAAGCGGCCTGATCTCCATGCACGGTTCCCGGTTCCAGCCCACGCCGCGTCGTCCGATCCAATCCCGGCGCGGCTCCCGCCGCCCGCAGCGCGATGCGAACGTGACGCCCATTAAACCCGAGGCGGCATCGTTGCCTAGCGCACCTCACGCCCGGGTGGCGGCGGCAGGGCCGCGTCACGTCGGCGCGACCACCCCGGCCGCATGACCCGGCTCGCCGGCCACCTGGTGCTCCCGGACCGCGTGCTGCCCGGCACGATCGGGTTCGGTGGCGCCATCGGGGAGATCGCCGCGAGCACAACGGTGCCGGACCGCTTCGTGCTGCCGGGCTTCGTCGACGTGCACGTGCATGGCGGCGGCGGCGGCGACGTGATCGACGGGCCGGGCGGGATCGAGACCCTGGCCCGGTTCCACCTCGGGCACGGCACCACCACCCTGCTGCCCACCACCATCACCCGGCCCTGGCAGGAGGTGACGAACATGCTGCGCGCGGTGGCCGAGGTGCGACGGGCGGCCTTGCCGGACGGGCCGCAGGTCGCGGGCGCGCACCTGGAAGGCCCGTTCCTCAGCCCTGGGCGCCTTGGCGCGCAGCCGCCCTTCGCGATCCCGCCGACAACGGCGCTGCTGGAACAGGCATTGGCGCCAAACGTGGTGCGCGTGGCCACGCTGGCGCCGGAGATCGAGGGTGCCGACGCGGCGATCGACGCCTTCGCGCGCGCCGGGGTACGCATCAGCCTCGGCCACAGCAATGCCGGCTTCGACGTCGCCGCGCACGCCCTAGCGCGCATCGCCTCGGCCGGCGGCGTGGCTGGCGCCACCCACCTGTTCAACGCGATGAACGGGATCGCCGGGCGGGCGCCGGGGCTGGTGGGCGCGATCCTGAACCATCGCGCGGCCTACGCCGAGCTCATCCTCGACACCCACCACGTGCACCCGGCCTCGTTCGCGCTAGCCCGCAACGCGCTCGGCGACCGCCTCCTGCTGGTCACCGACGCCATCCGCGCCACCGGCCGCGGCGACGGGCCGAGCGAGCTCGGCGGCCGGCCAGTTTCCATCCGGAATGGCGTGGCCCGCCTGCCGGACGGGACCCTGGCCGGCAGCGTGCTGACCATGGACGCGGCACTGCGCCACGCGCTGGACGCCGGCAGCAGCCTGCCACAGGCGGCGCGGCTGACGTCGACCAATGCCTGCGCCTATCTCGGCCTCAACGACCGCGGTCGCCTGACCCCCGGACTGCGCGCCGACCTCGTGGTGCTCGACCCGGCGATGCAACCGCTGGAGGTCTGGGTCGCCGGCCACCGGGTGGCCTGACGTCGGGCCTCGCGCCCGCCGGATTCAGGGTGCGGGCCGGCCGCCGGCTCCATAGCCTTTCCACACCCATTGCAGGGCTTCGGGCAGGGTTTGCGCCTCGGTGGCCGGGTCGACGTGGCCGGCGTCGCGCGAGAACACGAACTGGTACTGATAACCCTTGTCCGCCAGCACCGACGCCATGCGCTCGTTGGCCAGCGTCCAGTCGTGCATGCCGTCCGGAATGCTGGGGGCGGGATAGAACAGGTCGCGGTCGCCGGTCTCGAACCAGTAGCGGATCGGCTTGGCCGGGCTGTTCGGGATCAGCGGCGCCCCGTCCGGCAGGTCGGACGGCGTGACCGCGGTGCCGGACACTACCAGCTTGGGCGGCGTGGGGCCGGTCCAGCGGTCGTGGAACTCCCAGGCGCCACCAGGCAGCGCCGGGTCGTGCGGCCATTGCTGGTTCACCATGGTCGGCGAGTAGGTGAGAACCCGGTGGTAGAGCTCGGGATGGAACCAGGCCATGATGAAGGCGGCCGACCCGCTGGAGCTGAACCCCATGGTGGCGCGCCCGTCCGGGTCCTTCGTCAGCCGCACGGAGGCTGTGCGTTCGACCAGCGGCAGCACCTCGCGCTCGACCCACTCGGCATATAATCCGTTGACGGCGTCGTACTCGCGG
>CAXSHC010000005.1:1048-2925 GCA_964236745.1 uncultured Acetobacteraceae bacterium | reverse complement strand
GGCATAGGTGCCGGACACGGTGTCGTATTCCCGTCCCCGCTCGCTGCCTTGCGCGTCCTGGCCGCCAGCGCCGATGCCGATCGCCACCATGGGCGGCAGCCGGTGGGCTGCGATCATGTTGTCCAGCACGGTGAAGAACAGGCGCTCGTTGAAGAAGCCGGCCGGGCCGCCGTCGCCGAACACGATGAAGGGCGCCTCGCCGCCCGCCTTGTACTGCGCCGGAACGTAGACATCGACCTGCCGCGTCCAGTTGCCAGCGTGACTGGCCGGAACCAGCATGTCGGACTTGTCGCCGGGCGCCGTGGCGGCGGTGTTGACCGCGGAATTGCGGCAGCCAGGCGCGTCGTCGCGTATGAAGCCGGGCCGGTAGATCACGCTGTCGGTGGACGTCATGGTGAAGGACCGGATCGCGCCGTGTGGCACGCCAGGATTGGCCACGGTTTCCGGAGCCGGACGATGGGTATGACCGATCACGAAGTTGCCGTCGCGGTCCAGCGGGGGCAGGGTCCCGTCCGCAAGCTCGGTTGCGGGGGGGTAGGACGGATCGGCCGGATTGCGGGTCGGCGGCGCGGTACGCATGTCGAGGCCGGCCGTGTCGACGAAGAAGGGTGCCGACCGGTCGCTGGTGTTGGCGCCCGGCGGCACCGCCCCGTTGCCTGGCGGGCAGGCCGGCCCGGCCGCGAGCGCGCCGGCGGTGCCGACCGTGCACAGGAACGCTCCGGCGAGCATCGCCCTTGTCACCGAAGGCCGGGCCGATCCACGCCGGTGTTCGTGAACGGTGTTCAATTTTCCGCCTTCGCGCCGATCACGTCGAGCCGGCTGATCCTCGCCGGTCGGGCCAGCAGGGCGCTGGACTGGCGCATCAGCAACGCCGCTCCCGCGCCGGACAGGTGGGCGCGCCGGCCGTTCTCGTCGGGAAAGGTTTCGAAGATCTCGAACACCCGTCTGCTCAGCCGGGTGCCGAACCAGGGTCGTGTGCGCGGCTCCTGCTCGACATGGCCCAGGATGCCCAGCACCAGTCGTTCCACCTCGGCTTCGCGCCCCTTGCGCGCTTCCAGGCGGATGTGCAAGGCCTTGGCGGTACCGGAAGAGCCGCGTCGGCCCTCGATCCGCACCGGCCTGTGCCCGCCGCCGCCGAGCCAGCGCGACAGCAGGAAGCTGGTGCCGGCCAGGATGGCGCCGGCGGCGACCGGATGCAGCCGGGCTTCGGTATAGAGGCTGCGCTTCTGCACGAAGCCCCCGTAGTTGCCGCGCTCGGACAGCTCGCCGGTGGCGGTGTCGAGGTTGCTGCGGTCCCGCGGCCGGCGCGGCGGGCGGCCGGTGGGCGTGCCGGGGATGATCGTTCTTTCCATGAACCGGTCGGTCAGGCCGGGAGCGATGTGGCCGAGGGCTGCCACCACCCGTCCGCCGCCGCCGACGAACACGTCGCGCACCGGGTTCTCGGCCGCGTGCAGGATCGCGCGCGCCACCGCGTCGGGCGCATACACCAGCGGCACGTGCTGCGGCTCGGAGGAAAGATAGTTCCGGGCGTTGGGGACGAACGGCGTGTCGATCTGCGCCGGCTTGATCAGCGTGACGGACACCGGGACGCCCTCGTCCTCCAGCTCCATGCGCAGGGCCTCGGTGAAGCCCTTGATGGCGTGCTTGGACGCGCAATAGATCCCCTGCAGCGGCACCGAGCGTTCGGACACCTCGCTGCCGAGGTTGATCAGCGCGCCGCCGCCACGCTGCCTGAGATGCGCCAGCGCCGTGCGGGAGCCGTGGACCACGCTCCAGAAGTTGGTCTCAAACAGGGCGCGCATGTCGGCGGCCGACACGGCTTCCGTGGCGCCGTAGAGGCCGACGCCGGCGTTGTTGATCCAGGTGTCATAGCCGCC
>CAXSHC010000005.1:0-1038 GCA_964236745.1 uncultured Acetobacteraceae bacterium | reverse complement strand
CGAACGCGTCGATGGCGTGCTGCGAGATCGCCTCGATGCCGGCTTCGGTGGACACGTCGGCCACCACGGCGCTGGCGGTGCCGCCCGCCTGGCCGATCTCCGCCGCCAGCGTCGCCAGCGCGTCGCCACTGCGCGCGGCCAGCACCACGCGGGCGCCGCGCCTGGCCGCCATGCGGGCGGTGACGAGGCCGATCCCGGAGGAGGCCCCGGTGATGACCACCGTCTGCCGCTTCAGCGCCTTGAGCGAAACGTTCATCTTCATGGCGTGTATCCTGGTCCGGGGCGGCGGTTTCGGCGCGTTCTGCCTTATTCGGCGTCCTCGAAGGTGATCGCCACGTCGGCGTTGGCGGACAAGCGGACGGTGCCGTCCTCGACCTCGGCGATCAGGGCGGTCGGGATGTAGTGGTGCTTCTCGTCGCCGGAATCCTTCTTGGTCAGCTTGATCCGGTCGCCCTGGAGATGGTCGACGGTGCCAACGTGAACGCCGTCGGCGCCGATCACCTCGGCATGCTCCTTGATCTGGGACAGGTCGGTCATGGATTGTTCCTTCGCGTCGGTGTCGGGCGCTAACGCGTGATCCGCGGGTCCGGTTGATCAACCTGTCGTGTCGGCGCTGCCAGGGCGGGAAACGGGCCAGGGCCGATCCAGCCGTCAGAACGGGGCGCGGCCCGGCTTGGCCCCCCAAGGGATCAGCGAGAGATCAGCGCGCGTCGGCGAGCAGGCTTGGCCTGGCCCGGCTGTTCTCGTTCAGGTCGGCGAGGCTGATCGGGTATTCGCCGGTGAAGCAGGCGTCGCAGTAGAACGGCTTGGCCGGATCGCGGCCCTCGGGACGGCCCAGCGCGCGGTAGAGCCCGTCCAGCGAGATGAAGGCGAGGCTGTCGGCGCCGATCAGGTGCGCCATCTCCTCGGTGTCGTGGTTGGCGGCCAGCAGCTTGCCGCGCTCGGGCGTGTCGATGCCGTAGAAGCAGGAATGGGTGGTGGGGGGCGAGGAGATGCGCATGTGCACCTCGGACGCGCCGGCGGCGCGCACCATCTCGA
>CAXSHC010000004.1:0-26958 GCA_964236745.1 uncultured Acetobacteraceae bacterium | reverse complement strand
CCCTGTCAGCGCGGACCTCATGCGGACGCTGGTGGCGATCGAGACCGCGTCCGGCCAGCCAGGACAGGGTTTCGCCGCCGCGGTGGGCATGGCGATGGCGGAGCGAGCGCTGGCCGGGCGCTTCGGCCGCACCCTGGTCGACCACCGCACCTGGGTGCTGGCCTGCGAAACCGATCTCGCCGCCGGCGTGTCGCTGGAAGCGGCGTTCCTGGCGGGGCATATGGGGTTGGACAAGCTGGTGGTGCTGTCCGATGCCGCAGCCGAGCCCGGCCACCAGGCGGAAGCCATGACGCGTTTTGCCGCCTCGGGATGGGCGGTGCGACGGGTGGACCGGGACGATCCCGAGGCGCTTGCCGCTGCCATGCTGCGCGCCATGCGCAACCGTCGGCCGACCCTGCTCGCCTGCCAGCCGGGCGTCGCGCGTGCCGCCCATCGGCTTGGCCGACGCCACGCATCACACGGAAACGTCCAGCCCGGCCCGGAACAGGATCCGGCCACGGGCGCCGGCTGGACCGCCTGCGGGCAGCGCGGGGCGGGCACCCGGCGCGGCTGGCTGCGCCGGCTGGCCCGCCACCGGTTGCACGACGAGTTCGGGCGCACGGTTGCCGGCCGCCTGCCTGCGGATTGGCCCCAGGGCTGGAGCCGGGGTTGGGCCCAAAGGCAGGTTCAGGCTCAGGCTCCCGCCCACAACGCTGACCTGCACGAAACCAGCCTCCACGACGCCGGCCTCCACGATACTGGCACGCTTGGCACCGCCCGCGCCGGCCTGGCGCTGCTGTGCGGGTTGCTGCCGGAGATGATGACGCTGCATTCCCGTGCCGGCGCCGGCCTCGCCGCCCTTCTGCCTCATGCCGACGGTCAGTCCGTTCCGGCACGCAGGGTCCGGCACCTCGCCTGCGGCGTGCAGGAGCACGGCATGGCGGCGCTGACCAACGGCCTGTCCCTGCACGGCGGCGCACGCCCGGTGCTGGCCGCCTCCGTGGTGTCGATCGACCGGATGCGGCCGGCGCTGAGGCTGGCGGCGCTGATGGGCCAGCCGGTGATCTATCTGCTCGGCGACGACGGGCTGCAGCCGGGCGCGGACGGCGCCGGCTGGCAGCCGGTGGAGCAGCTCGCCACCCTGCGCGCGATGCCGGAAGTGGCGCTGTTCCGGCCGGCCGATCATCCCGAGATGGTTGCCTGCTGGGAACTGGCGCTGCGCCGCGACGACGGGCCGAGCCTGATCGCGGTGTCCCCGGTCGTCTTCGCCCCGTCCGCCGACGCGCCTGGAATTCCAGCGATGGGGGAAGGGTTCTGCGGCCGCGGCGGCTACCTGCGCGCGCCGGCGGACGGGCCGCGCGCGGCGACTCTGATCGCCACCGGCCCCGAGGTGGCGGTGGCGCTCGACGCGCGCGCCCTGCTGCGGGAGATGGGAATTTTGGTTGCGGTGGTATCGCTGCCGTGCTGGGAGCTATTCGCGGCGCAGCCGGCAGCCTATCGTGCCGACATCCTGGGGGAGGCGCCACGGGTCGGCATCGAGGCGGCGTCAGGCTTCGGCTGGGAACGCTGGCTAGGCGCGGACGGCGTCTTCATCGGCATGGATGGCTTCGGCGACACCGGGCCTGCCGGCCCGTCGCCTCGCCGGACTGGCATCACGCCGGAACAGGTGGCGGCGCGCGTGCGCCGGCGGCTGGGTCCGGTTCGTCCAGGGCCAAATCGTTTGGGACCAGATCGTGCGGGGCCAGGTCGCCCCGACACGGGTTTCGTTTGAAAAGGAACAGCATTCCCATGGCAGTCAAGCTCGCCATCAACGGCTTCGGACGGATCGGTCGCCTGGTCCTGCGCGGCATCATCGAAAGCGGACGCACCGACGTGGAGGTGGTCGCCATCAACGATCTCGGCGCGGTCGCCGACAACGCCCACCTGCTGCGCTACGACAGCGTGCACGGCCGCTTCCCCGGCACCATCACCGTGGACGGCAACAGCATCGCCATCCAGAACAACGGCCGCTCCTATGCCCCTATCAAGGTGTCGGCCGAGCGCGATCCGTCCAAGGTGCCTTATCAGGGCGTCGACGTGGCGATGGAATGCACCGGCCTGTTCACCAAGAAGGAAACCGCGTCGCAGCTGATCACCGCCGGCGCGCGCAAGGTGCTGGTGTCCGCCCCCGCCGACGGCGTGGACGCGACAATCGTGTTCGGCGTCAACCACGACACCATCACGTCCGAGATGACGGTGATCTCCAACGCGTCCTGCACCACCAACTGCCTCGCGCCTATGGCGATGGTGCTGGACCGCGCGTTCGGCATCGAGCGCGGCTACATGCTCACCATCCACTCCTACACCGGCGACCAGCTGACCGTGTACACCCTGCACAAGGACCCGCACCGTGCCCGCGCCGCCGGGATCAACATGATCCCGACCACCACCGGCGCCGCCCGCGCGGTGGGCCTGGTGCTGCCGCAGCTCAAGGGCAAGCTTGATGGCACCTCCGTCCGCGTGCCGAGTCCCAACGTGTCCCTGGTCTCGCTCGACTTCGTGCCGCGCACCGTGCCGGGCTCGGTGGACGAGGTGAACGCCCTCTTCCGCGACGCCGCCGCGGGCGCGCTCAAGGACATCGTGGTGTACTCCTCCGATCCCTGCGTCAGCACCGACTTCAACCACCAGCCGGCATCCTGCTCGTTCGACGCCACCCAGACCGCGCTGATCGACGGCGGCAAGCTGGTGCGGGTGTGCGGCTGGTACGACAACGAGTGGGGCTTCTCCAACCGCATGGCCGACACCGCCGCCGTGTTCGGAGCGCTTTGACCATGGCCGCAGCCGCATCGTTCCGGACCCTCGACGACCTCGACTGCGCCGGCAGGCGCGTGCTGCTGCGGGCCGACCTCAACGTGCCGGTGCGGGAAGGCCGGATCACCGACCTGACCCGCCTGGAGCGCCTGACCCCCACCATACGCGAGCTCGCCGACAAGGGAGCGCGCGTGATCGTGGCCAGCCACTTCGACCGCCCCAGGGGCAAGCGGGTGCCGGAGATGTCGCTGGCGCCGGTGCGGGATGCGCTGGCCACCGTGCTCGGCCATCCGGTGTCTTGGGCGGCGGACTGCATCGGACCGGACGCCGAGGCCGCGGTCGCGGCACTCCGCGACGGCGAGGTGCTGGTGCTGGAGAACACCCGCTACCACCAGGGCGAGGAGGAGAACGATCCGGCGCTCGCCCGTTCCCTCGCCTCGCTGGCGGACGTCTACGTCAACGACGCGTTCTCCGCCGCCCACCGCGCCCATGCCTCCACCGAGGGGGTGGCGCGCCACCTGCCGGCGCATGCCGGGCGCCTGATGCAGGCCGAACTGCAGGCGCTGACCCTGGCGCTGGAAAACCCCGAGCGCCCGGTCGGCGCGGTGGTGGGGGGCGCCAAGATCTCCACCAAGCTCGACCTGCTCGGCAACATCGTAGGCCGGGTGGACGTGCTGATCATCGGTGGTGCCATGGCCAACACCTTTCTGGCGGCAAAGGGCGTCGCGGTCGGCCGCTCGCTCCAGGAAGCCGACATGCACGACACCGCGCGCGCCATCATGGCGCAGGCCGAGGCGCGCGGCTGCCGCATCCTGCTGCCGAGCGACGCGGTGGTGGCGCGCGAGTTCAAGGCGGGCGCCGCCAGCGAAACAGTGCCGGTCGACGCGGTGCCGGCGGATGCCATGATCCTCGACGCCGGGCCGCTCACGGTGGCGCACCTGGCCGAGGCGGTGGCGCAGCTGCGCACGGTGGTCTGGAACGGCCCGCTCGGCGCGTTCGAGATCGCGCCGTTCGACACCGGCACCAACACCCTGGCACGCGCCGTCGCCGCCCTCACCGCATCCGGCAGCCTGCGCTCGGTTGCCGGCGGCGGCGACACCGTGTCCGCCCTGCGCCATGCCGGGGTGGCGGACCAGTTCTCCTACGTGTCCACCGCCGGCGGCGCGTTCCTGGAATGGCTGGAAGGCAAGACGCTGCCCGGGATCCAGGCGCTGCAATCCCTGCGCGGCATCGTGCTGCCGAGCTGATCCGGCGTCGCCGTTAACGCTTGGTTCATCATGACGTAGCCAGTGTCGGCGCGTCATGATCGCCAGCACCTCCTTCGGCGCCTTTTCTTCCGGCACCACAGCCACGTCGCGGCCGGCCGCGACCGTTGGCGCGACCGGAGCCCGGCCGGGCGCCAGCATCACGCCCGCCGCTTCCCGAACCCTCGCCGCCGCGCCCCTACCGGGTGCGGCGTCGCCCGCCGGCCCGGTGCCACGGCGCGGCAGCCTGCTGGATATCCAAGCCTGAAGCGTCGTCCCGGCATCACGTCGTGCTTCAATCGGTTACCCTGAGCAGATTTCGGTTGAAACAAGAGGCCGTCTCTATCACGGTCGCGTCATGTCACGCTTTGCCCGTATCCACCCTGACGGCGAGGAAAGGGAACGGCTGTCCTGCCTCGATTGCGGGCACGTGTTCTACGAGAACCCCAAGGTGGTCGTGGGCGCGGTGGTCGTGCATGACAACCGCGTGCTGCTGTGCCGGCGCGCGATCGAGCCCCAGCGCGGCTTCTGGACGCTGCCGGCCGGCTACCTGGAGCTCGGCGAAACCACCGCCGAAGGAGCGATCCGGGAAACCCGGGAGGAGTCCGGCGCCGTCATCGCGCTGGACGGCATCCTGGCGCTCTACAGCATAAGCCGGATCGACCAAGTCCAGATCCTCTACCGCGCCCGCTTCGCCGACCCGGCGCAGCCGTTCTTTGCCGCCGGCCCCGAAAGCCTCGACGTTGGACTGTTCGACTGGGGGTCCATCCCCTGGTCCGAGATCTCGTTCCCCACCGTGCGCTGGGCGCTGGAAGCGTGGCACCGGATCGGCGACGCTCCGCTGCTGGCACCGGCCGGCAACCCGCCCGACGACCTGCGCGGCGACGGCGTGCCGGTTCCCCGTTCCGACACGCTGCCAGCCCCGCCCGACGCGCTGCCGGGCCAGCAAATCCCCCCGCATCCCCAGCACCCCATGTCCAGGAGGCCGCGTTGAAGCGCAACCGGATGACGTCCGCGTTCCTGACCGCCTTGTTGCTCGGACCGGTAGCGGCGCATGCCGCCACCGTCGCCACCGACGGCCCGATGGCGACGCAGCGCCTGGCCAGCTTCGATGGCGGGGCGATCCGGACGGTGGACACCACCAGCCTCGCCGGCGGGTCGTCCAACCTGGCCGCGATCAGGACGATGCCCGCCGTTCCGACTGGCTTCGCATCCGCGGAAACCCTGGTCAGAAAGGCCCGCGCCGAAGTGCTACGTCCGGCGCCGCTGCCCGACCAGGATCTCGACGCTCCCGCCCCGAGCCCGGACGCGCTGGCGGCGCAGCAGCAAGCCAGCCTGCAGCCGAGCTTCTATGCTCCCGTCAGGCATTTCTCCGGCGACGGCTTTTCCGCCGGCTCGACGCTTGACGGCGACCATGTCAACCGGGCCAAGCCGGGCGGCGGGATGAGCCTGTCCATCCCCATGCAGTGACCGCGCGACCAGCGGCTGGCCCTCCGCGCCGCTGATCGTGATGAGCGTTGCGACTCCAGATCGTCTACTTTTGTATCCTTGTATCGTGTACTGCAACATGTTCGTCGATGCAGGAGTGGTCCGATCCCAACCTTGTCTTCCACCCGACCCGGCGACATGCGCGCGAGCAGCGCTGCCAACGCCGCCGGGCTGCTCCAGGGCGACGAGCCCGGCGTCCTGCTGGTCGGACCGGCGGCCCAGACCAGCTACGCGATCCGGCTGATCCTGAACCAGCTGTCGGACCGGTCGGTGATGCCGATCGGCTTCATGGCCTCCGGCGCCACGCCGGAGATGCTGCGCCAGGAGGTGGGCCAGGCGCATGCGGCGCGTCCGTCCCCGGACACCGACCTGCTCCTGGTGGTGGCGCAGGCCGACCGCCTGTCGCCCGACCTGCTGCACGAGCTCGAGATGGCGGCGGAAGCGGCTGCGACCCATGGCGGGCTGAAGTTCCTGTTCGCGGCCCCGCGCGACCTTTCCGCTTCGCTGCAACGGGCGGAGCTATGGAGCCTGGCCGCCTGCGTCCGTGCCCGCGTGCCCGTGCTTCCCCCCACGCCGCCGTCGTCACCCCAGGGGGCACCTCAGGCGCCACCCGGGGCACCGCTCCTGGATACGCGTCCAGAGCATGACATCGCCACCTCCTCCGCGCAGGTGTCCGAACGACCCTACCCGTTCAATTTGGTGGCGGAACCGCTTGGCGTGGCACGGCACACGCGGCAGGCGAGGCCAGTCCCGCGGGTCATGCTGGCGGTCGGCATCCTGGCCCTCCTTGGCCTGTCCGTGGCGGGGATACTCGCCGGCCACCAGCCAAACAGGCCGCCCGCACCGATTGCACCGGTCGCGCAAACGCCTCCCCCCGCCCCATCCACCATCAAGCTTCCCCTCGTGCCCGACGCGGTTCCGCCCGCACCGTCGCCCAGCTCCACCACGCCGTCATCGGAACCCGGCATCCAGGCTCCGCCGATAGCCGCCGCACCGGTTCACGAATCACCAGCTCCAGCCGCACCCACCCCGCCGCTGGTTGTTGCGCCGCCGGTTGCTCCGCCGCCAGCCCTCGCGCCGCTACCGGAGGCGGCCACTGCGTCTCCCGTGGCCCCGGTGCCGTCGCCGCAGCCAACCGGTGCGTCACCTGTCACCGTGCCGCCGGTCAGCGTGCCGCCGAGCCGGGTCGACGCCGGACGGATCGTTCCTCAGCTGGCCCCGGCACGCCACGCCAGCCTTCTGCTCCTGGCCGGTCCCAGCGACACCCTGCCGTCGCTCTACGCGGAGGTTTACCGCGGCATCACGCCGCCGCCCTACGCACAGGTGGAGACACTCAATCCAGTGGTACGTTCGGGCGTCCGGCTGGTGTTTCCGGCACCGCCGACCGGCTGGCCGGCGGCGTCGCCTCCGCCCTAGCCCCCCGCACTCCTGTCGCACCCACTTCCGCCAGGCCACGCAACGCCGGGTCGCCAGCGTCGGCGGCGACGCGCGCATACAGCGCGTAGGCTTGCGACCGGTCCACGGCCACGCCGATGCCGTTCTCGTAGCACCAAGCCAGATCATAGGCGGCCATCTGTCCCGCGGCGCCGTCCTGCTGGGCTGCCTGCCGGAACAAGGCGGCCGCCCGCGTGGCATCCTCCGGGGTGCGCGACAGCAGGGCGCGCTGGGCGTTGCGGAACAACGCGTCGTCATCCGGAGGGGGAAGCTGCAGCGTCACCTTCCGGGTGACCGGCAGGTGGCTGCGCGCGGCGGCGATGCCGTCGCCGGCGGCGTCGTGGAACAAGCGGATTGCGACGGCCGGGTCGTGCCGCACGCCGTCCCCGGCCTCGTACATCAGCGCCAAGTTGTACTCAGCACGGCCGAAATGCCGGGCCGCCGCACGGGCATACCAGTGCGCTGCCTTTGCGCTGTCGCGCACGACGCCAGTACCTGAGTCATACGACACGGCTACGTTGAACATCCCACCGGCGTCGCCGAGTTCAGCCGCCCGCTCGTACCAGCGCAGCGCCTGCCCGCGGTCCTGCGGCACACCTTCGCCGCTGTCGTACATCACCCCGAGCAACCGCGCGGCGCGGCCGTCACCTGCTTCGGCTGCCTCAGTCCAGTCGCGATAGGCCTCAGCAAACCTGCCGTTTTGGAACAAGGCGATGCCCTGCTCGTCGCCGGCATCGTCAGCGCGTGCGGGTGGTTCAAAGCCGCACACACCGCCGATGCAAAGGCTCAAGGCAGCCAGCAGACCCAGCCGGTTCAAGTCCATGACGCTCCAGGCGCAAAACGATTTCTATTCAACACGGCAACGGAACCAACCGTCCAAAAAACCGTCATGCAACAGCAAAACTCTGCGTGAGTTCGCTCTCGTCCCATTCTCGTCCAGGAGCTGTTCATGAAGCGCATCATCTTTGGTCGTGCCTCGATCCTGTGCTCGCTTGGCGCCGCGGCACTCTTGTCCGCTTGCGCGCATCCCTCACCCGGCCCGAACCAGGCCGCTGCCGTGGTGCAGGCGCCGCCGACGGTGCCGCTGGCGACCAAGCCGACCACCGGCCAGGAGACGAAGGCGGTCGTCAACGACAAGATCCAGGTCGTGTTCCCCGAAGGCGGCTCCCGGCTTAGCCCCGAAGCCAACAAGCAGCTCGATCTGGCGGCACGGTTGTTCCGTGACGCCAACCCGGTGCTGATGTTCACTACCGGCTATTCCGACAACCGGGGCGACGAGTACGCCAACCTCCTGCTGTCGGCGCGACGCGCCGAGGTGGTCAAGAAGGCGCTGGTCGCCCGCGGCATCCCGGCCGACCGGTTGCTGCTCCAGGCGTTGGCGCGTCCGATCCGGCCGACTCGAGCGATCCGCAGGCGGCAGCCAACCGCCGCGTCGTGGTGACCTGGCGCCTGCTCTAGCGTCGTCGCGGCGGCGGCACCGGGACCGTCACTCCGCGCGGGTGGCGGCCGCCAGCCGGATCGTGTCGCCGACCAGGCCGCGTGCGAACTCGGTGGCGGAGAATGGGCGAAGGTCCTCCGCCTGCTCTCCCACGCCCACCGCGTGCAGCGGCAGCCGGAAGGCTTCCGCCAGCGCCACCACGATCCCGCCGCGCGCGCTGCCGTCCAGCTTCGTGACCACCAGCCCGGTCACCGCCACCAGCTCGCGGAACACGCGCACCTGTTCCAGCGCGTTCTGGCCAGTGGTCGCATCCAGCACCAGCAGCACCGAGTGCGGCGCGGTCTCGTCGAACTTGCGCAGCACGCGGATGATCTTGGCCAGCTCCTCCATCAAAGCGCCCTTGTTGTGCAGGCGCCCTGCGGTATCGATCAGCAGCAGGTCGGCGCCGTCGGCGCGCGCGCGCTTGCAGGCCTCGAACGCGAGCCCGGCCGCGTCGGCCTTGGGCGGCCCCGCGATCACCGGAGCCCCCACCCGCTCGCCCCAGATCTGCAGCTGCTCCACCGCCGCCGCTCGGAACGTATCGCCTGCCACCAGCACGGGCTTCAGCCCCTGCCGCCCGTAATGCAGCGCCATCTTGCCGATGGTGGTGGTCTTGCCGGTGCCGTTCACCCCCACCACCAGCACCACGTGCGGCTTCAGCGCCGGGTTTGGCGCGAACGGGATCGCCACCGGTTCCAGCACGCGCGCGATCTCGGCCGACAGCGCTTCTCGCACGTCGGCGTCCGTGACGTCATTGCCGAACCGGGTGCGCCGGAACTCGTCGATCACCCGCCCGGCCACCGTCGGGCCCAGGTCGGCCGCGACCAGCAGTTCTTCCAGCTCCTCCAGCGCCGCCTCGTCCAGCCGGCGATGAACAAAGGCGACCGCAAGGTTGTTGCCGAGCTTCTGCGTCGAGCGCGACAGGCCTTCCTTGAGCCGGTTGAAGAAACCAAGCGCCATCGTGTTCAGATCCTCGTCCCGTGCAACCCGCGCGCGTCGACCGCCACCGCCCGGGCCGCGACCACCTGCCCGGGCGTTCCCACCTCGGCCGCGAACCGCACCGGTGCGAAGTGCTCCGAATGCCCGCCCGTGGGCGTTTCCAGCAGCACGCTCAGGGTTCGCCCGACCAGCCCTTTGTGGAAGGCTAGGGCAGTGGACGTTCCCGCCTCGCGCAGACGCGCCGCACGCTCGCGACGCAGCGCCACCGGCACCGGCGGCATGCGCGCCGCCGGCGTGCCCGGCCGCTCGCTATAAGGAAACACGTGGAGGTAGGGCAGCGCCTGGTCGCGCACGAAGCCGAGCGTTTCCGCGAACAACGCCTCGTCCTCGGTCGGGAAGCCCGCGATCAGGTCGGCGCCGAAGCCAATCCCCGGACGCAAGCGTCGCGCCCGCTCCACCACCCTTGCCGCGTCCGCGACCCCGTGCCGGCGCTTCATCCGCTTCAGCACCAGGTCCGAGCCCGCCTGCAGCGACAAATGCAGGTGCGGCATCAGCCGCGGCTCGTCCGCGATCAGCCGCCAAAGGTCGTCGTCGATCTCCACCGGATCCAGCGAGGACAGGCGCAACCGCGGCAGCTCCGGCACCAGCGCCAGCAGCCGGCGCACCAGCTGCCCCAGCGCCGGGCGCCCCGGCAGGTCGCCGCCATAGGAGGTGACGTCCACCCCCGTGAGCACCACTTCGCGATAGCCCGCACGCACCAGCGTCCTCGCCTGCTCCACCACCGCGCCCACCGGCACCGACCGGCTGGGCCCGCGCCCGAACGGGATGATGCAGAAGGTGCAGCGGTGGTCGCAGCCCTGCTGCACCTGCACGAAGGCGCGAGACCGGCCGGCGAACTCGGTGACCAGGTGCGCCGCGGTGTCGCGCGCCGCCATGATGTCGGACACCGCGTTGCCGGCGCCGAGTGCCGCCTCGCTCCAGCTGTCGGGCCGCAGCTTCTCCTCGTTGCCGACCACGCGCACCACCCCCGGCAGCCCGGTCCAGGCGGCGGGATCGAGCTGCGCCGCACAGCCCGTGACCCGGCCGCTCGCGATGGGTACGCCGGATCGCCTGGCGCGCCTGCCGCTCGGCTTCGGTGGTGACGGCGCAGGTGTTGACGATCACCAGCTCCTCGATCCCCCCGGCATGCGCCCGCATCACCTCGCTCTCGTAGGTGTTCAGGCGGCAGCCGAAGGTGAGGATCTCGGGACCGCTCACCGGGGAGCGTCCATGGCCACTGTGCCAGTGAAGGCCAGCACCGCCGGGCCGGTCATGCGCACCGGCCCGTCCTCGCGCCAGTCGATCTCCAGCACGCCGCCCGGCATCTCGACCGCGACCCGGCGGCCGCACAGCCCCCGCCTGACCGCGTTGACCGCGGCAGCGCAGGCGCCGGAGCCGCAGGCCCGCGTCAGCCCGGCGCCGCGTTCCCACACCACCAGGCGCAGCCGCTGCGGCGACAACACGGTGGCGAAACCGATATTGGCCCGTTCTGGAAACAGCGGGGCGTGCTCCATCGCCGGCCCGACCAGGGCCGGATCGTCCACCTGGCCGAAGAACGTCGCGTGCGGGTTGCCCATCGAGCAGCCAGCAGGGTCGCCCGCCAGCGGCAGGTGCAGCGTGTCCACCTCCCATGCCAGCGGCAGCTCCCGCCAGCCAAGCGCCGGCGCCCCCATCGCCACCTCAACCAGCCCGCCGTCCAGCACGCGCGCCGGCAGTCGCCCGGCCCGGGTCCGCACCGTCACGCCCCGTCCCGGCACCGCATCCGACACCAGCAGCGCCACGCAGCGGGTAGCGTTGCCGCAGGCGCCTGCTTCGCCGCCGTCCGGGTTGAAGAAGCGGGCCCGTACCTCGTCCGGCGCCTCGCCCGGCCCGATCAGCACCAGCTGGTCGCAACCGATCCCGGTGTGCCGGTCGGCCAGCCGTTGGATCGCTCGCGGCGACAGGTCGAGCGGCCCGGCGCGCTCGTCGAGCACCACGAAGTCGTTCCCGGCCCCGTGCATCTTGTGGAAGGACACCTGCATCGGCGCTCCTATACGGGATCACGTGGCGATCCGCGACGCGCGCACGCCCTCCGCCTTTGACGACAGCACGACCGCAGCCTTGCGCCACCTCCGCCCGGCGCTTGCCGCGGCCACCACTCCGATCGGAAGATGGGATCCTCCACCACGGATGACAGCAGAATGATCGACCAGCGCCGCATGCCCGCCCGCCTTGTCCTGTTCTGCGTCGTGCTCGCGACGACGCCGCTCGCCGGCGCCCAGGCCCGGGATACGGCCCGGGATACGGCCCAGGTCAGTGCCCAAAACATGGCGATGAACGCCGCGGCCGGCGCCGTCAGCCCCGCGGACAAGGCGATGATGTCGGGGATGAAGTCCATGCAGCAGGCGATGGACCATGCGCCGGTCGATGGCGACCCGGACCACGACTTCGTGTCGATGATGACGCCGCACCACCAGGGCGCCATCGACATGGCGCAGGTCGAGCTGCGCTACGGCCGCGACCCCGAGCTGCGCCGCCTGGCCCGCGATGTCATCGCCGCGCAGAAGCATGAGATCGCCGAGATGGACCGCTGGGCTGCTTCCCATCCGGCACCGGTGCGGTAGGTCCGGTTCCCGTGGTCGCTGCGCTGCCGGCTTGCTGGTAGCGTGACGCGTCCAACGCGAAAGCGACCATGCCACACCGCGTTTCCGCCGTTCCTTCCATGCACTCCATCCGGCCACGCCGCATCGCGGCGGCGCTGCTGTGCAGCGTTTCGTGGGGAAACCTCGCCATGTCCGCCGACCGGCCGCACCGACCCGTCCCGCCCTACGCCGTCGAGGGACGGAGCATGAGCGAGGTGGAGGCCGACCTGTCCGCCGGCCGCATCACCGCGGCCGAGCTGGTCCACGCCTACACCGCGCGGATCGCGTCGATCGATCACGCCGGCCCGTCGCTGCACGCGGTGCTGGCGCTGAACCCGGACGCGCTCGCCGAGGCGCAAGCCAGCGACCGCCGACGCGCCGGCGGCCATCCGCTGCCGCTCGACGGGGTCCCGGTGCTGGTCAAGGACAACATCGAGACCAGGGACGGGATGCCGACCACCGCCGGCTCCCTGGCCCTCCTCGGCAACGTCACCCATCGCGATTCGCCGCTGGTGGCGCGTCTGCGCGCGGCGGGCGCGGTGATCCTGGGCAAGACCAACCTGTCGGAATGGGCCAACATGCGCGGCTCCCGCTCGGTCAGCGGCTGGAGCGGCGTCGGCGGCCTGACACGCAACGCCTTCGCGCTCGACCGCTCGGCCTGCGGCTCCTCCTCGGGCAGCGGCGTCGCGGTGTCGGCCTCGCTGGCGGCGGGGGCGATCGGCACCGAGACCGACGGCTCGGTCACTTGCCCCGCCTCCATCAGCGGCCTAGTCGGGCTGAAGCCCACGGTCGGGCTGATCCCGCGCACCCACATCATCCCGATCTCCGCGACGCAGGACACCGCCGGCCCGATGACGCGCACGGTCGCCGACACCGCCCGGCTGCTCGGCGTGATCGCCGGCAGCGACCCGTCCGACCCGGCGACGCGGGATGCCGACCAGCACCGCACCGACTACGTGGCCGCCCTGGACGCCGGCGCGCTCAAGAACCGCCGCATCGGGGTGATGCGCTTCGCCGCCGGCTACCATCCCGAGCTGGATCAGGCGTTCGACGCCGCCCTCGCCGTGCTTCGCCAGGCAGGCGCCACCCTGGTGGAGATCCCGAGCTTCCCGGATCTGGATGCGATCGGCAACGACGAGCAGGTCGTGCTGCTCACCGAGCTCAAGGCCGGGCTGAACGCCTACCTCGCCGGTACCCCGGCCCCGAACCAGCCGGCCACCCTGTCGGCGTTGATCGCCTTCAACCAGGCGCATCGCGACCGCGAGCTTGGCCTGTTCGGCCAGGAACTGTTCCTGAAGGCGGAGGCGACCAAGGGGCTGGACGACCCGGCCTACCTCGCCGCGCGCGACAACGCCCATCGCCGCGCCGGCCCGGACGGGATCGACCGTCTTCTGGCGACCGACCACCTCGACGCCCTGGTGGCGCCGACCGGCGCTCCGGCCTGGCTGATCGACACCATCGACGGCGATCACGACATGGGCAGCGCCGGCACCCTGCCGGCGGTGGCCGGCTATCCGCACCTGACCGTGCCGATGGCGCTGGTATCCGGCCTGCCGGTGGGCTTGTCCTTTATCGGCCCGGCCTGGTCGGAAGCGAAGCTGCTGGCGCTGGGCTACAGCTTCGAGCAGGCCAACCACCTGACGCTCCGGCCTGGCTACCATCCCTCGCTCACCGACGATCCGGCGAGCCGGGCGCTGCTGCGCCCGATGCAAGACGAGTGAGCGTCGTCCCGTTGCGGCATGCCGTTACAATATTGGCGTGGACCGAAGGGTACCCGCGAATGGGTTTGGCGGCGCTGATCGCCGCAATGGTCTTGTGCATCGGTGCCGTACCGCTGCAGACCGCACGCGTCGGCCGCCGCACCTACGCCTTTCCACGGTTCACATTCGATCCAAACTTCTCCCGTTGAGACGCCCGCGAACGAGGACCGGCCGGACGCGTTCTCGTTCCGGACCGCAGGAGGCACGACCATGCAGCAGGACCTCACCTATCGCGGCTGCCGCTACGTGATCGGCCCGGAGAACGACCGCGGCCGCAACTGGACGATCTTCCCCGAGGATGGTCCCGAAACCGGCGCCGCCCGCGGCACCGCGCGCAGCGAAGGGCTGCGTGGCTCGTTCAAGGTCGCGGTGCACACCGCGCAACAGGCGATCGACCAGTGGATCGCCGCCGACGGGGTCTAGCCGGCCGCCTCCAGACTTGGTCGCCCCGGCACAGAAAAGGTCACGACGCGGTTTTCCTGGCTTTTGCCGGTGCGGCCTCCTATGTGCGCGTCA
Organism: uncultured Acetobacteraceae bacterium; assembly: GCA_964236745.1. Classification (GTDB taxonomy): domain Bacteria; phylum Pseudomonadota; class Alphaproteobacteria; order Acetobacterales; family Acetobacteraceae; genus Lichenicola. The sequence goes on along the minus strand of CAXSHC010000004.1, from coordinate 12,671 downwards.
TCAACACCGATCGCATCCGCCCGTCCCGGCCCGTCGCGCACAGCGTCGGCAGCCGGGTGGCCGGCCGCGCGCGCCGATGGACGGTCCCTATGCCCTTTCCCGCCACCCACCCTTCCCTCGCCCGGGCGCTCGCCGCACGCGGCTACGAGGAGCCGACCCCGGTACAGCTCGCGGTGCTGCAGCCCGACACCGAGGGACGGGACCTGCTGGTGTCGGCGCAGACCGGGTCCGGCAAGACCGTCGCCTACGGCCTCGCCGCCGCACCCAGCCTGCTGGGCGAGGCCGAGCGCTTCGGCCGCGCCACCACGCCCCTGGCGCTGGTGATCGCCCCGACACGCGAGCTTGCGGTGCAGGTGCACAAGGAGCTGTCCTGGCTTTATGCCGAGGCCGGTGCCCGGATCGTCGCCTGCATCGGCGGCATGGACGTCAGGCGCGAGGCGCGCGCGCTGGAAGGCGGCTGCCACGTCGTGGTCGGCACCCCCGGCCGCCTGTGCGACCACCTGTCGCGCGGCCGTCTGGACACGTCGGCGATACGCGTCGTGGTGCTCGACGAGGCCGACGAGATGCTCGACCTCGGTTTCAAGGACGAGCTCGACCAGATCCTGGACACCATGCCGGCGGAGCGGCGCACCCTGCTGTTCTCCGCCACTATCGCCCGCGAGATCGCGGGCCTGGCGCGCAAGTACCAGCGCGACGCGCTGCGCATCGACACCCAGTCTGGCACCCGTCAGCACGCCGACATCGAGTACCGCGCCGTGCTGGCCGCCCCGCACGAGGCCGAGCACGCGGTGGTCAACGTGTTGCGCTGGTTCGAAAGCCCTACCGCGATGGTGTTCTGTTCCACACGCGAGATGGTGCGGCACATGCACGGCAGCCTGCTGGAGCGCGGCTTCGCTTCCGTGGCGCTGTCCGGCGAGCTCAGCCAGGCCGAGCGCACCCGGGCGCTTGACGCGCTGCGCTCGGGCGGCGCCCGCGTCTGCGTCGCCACCGACGTGGCCGCGCGCGGCATCGACCTGCCCGACCTCGGTCTGGTGATCCACGCCGCCCTGCCCACCGACAGCGCCACCCTGCTGCACCGCTCCGGCCGCACCGGACGCGCTGGGCGCAAGGGTACCTGCGTGCTGGTGGTGCCGGTGATGCGGCGGCGCAAGGCGGAGCAGCTGCTGCTGGGTGCCCGGGTGCAGGCGCATTGGAGCGGGGCGCCCACCGCCGACGAGATACGCGGCCGCGACGGCGAGCGCCTGCTGGCCGACCCAATCCTGCTCGAGGAGCCGACGCCGGAGGACCAAGTGCTGGCGCAGTCGCTGCTGGCCGGCGGCCGCACGCCCGAGGACATCGCCGCCGCCCTGGTGCGGCTGTATCGCGCCCGCCTGCCCGACCCGGAGGAGATCCGGACCGTTCAGCCCGGCCCCGAGCGACGCAGCAGCCCCGAGCAGCGCGGCGGCCACGAGAGCTACGCCGAGCGCGCCCCTCGCGCGCCGCGGCCCGCCGCGGACCATGCGGACGGCCCGGGTGTGTGGTTCGGCATGCCGATCGGCCGGCAGGACAAGGCCGACCCGAAATGGCTGGTGCCGCTGATATGCCGCCTGGGTGCCGTGACCAAGCGCGACATCGGCCTGATCCGGATCGGGGACACCGAAACCCGGTTCGAGATCAGCCCCGCGATGGCGGCGCGCTTCACCGAAGCCGTATCGGCGGCCGACGACGACGAGGTGCGCATCGTGCGGGCCGAGGCGCCTGCGCCCGGGCAGGGCCCGCGTGTCCACACCCATCCCGCTGCGTCCAAAGGGTCGCCCTCCAACGGGTCGCCAACGCGCCGGGCGGCGGCTCCCCCGTCCGACCGCAAGCGCAACGCGCCCAGGCTTCAGTCCTCGCGTAAGCGCGCGTCCTGAGCCCCGCCGGCCAGAAGGTTCAGCGGTCGGGAACCGATGGCAGGAACCGCTCGACCGTCTGGCAGATGACCCAGTCCGGCTTTTCCGCCGCGACGTAGTCCACGTCCATGCGGGGATCCCAGACGAAGTGGAACTCGGCGAACAGCCGGGCGAACCACCAGCTCAGGGCGCCCGCGTCGCCGCCGCGCTCGAAATACGAGTTGCCGAAGGCGACCACCTTCATCGGAACAACGGCGGACGTGTTCTTCCACACGTAGCGGGTGCCGACATGGCCGCCGCCCGGCGGGTCGTGCGCTTCCGTCAGCTCCACGCCGTTCGACAGCTCGTCGCAGAACGCGTCCGACGGCAGCCGAATGGATTCAAACAGCGGCACGCCGAAGAACCGTTCCGCGATGTCGCCGGTAACCAGCACGTCCTTCCACTGCGTCGGCGGCTGCGGAAGGGAAACGTTCATCGCCTCGAGCGTGGCCTGCAGGATGCGGAAGATGCCCTGGCACGACAGGTGGGAGTCGATCCGCCGGAAGCTTCCGTGGCGCGGCTCCGGGTCGAGAGTGCTCAGGACCGACAGGCCGGACACGTAGCCTTGCGCCAATCGCGGCGCACGCGACACGGCAGCCTCGATCCGCTCCAGGAGCGGTGAAGCGGCCGGGATGCTCCAGGGAAAAAGGTCATGCGCCACGGCCAGCTTTTCCGGGACGACGATCTGGAGAAAGCGGGCTCCCACGCCGTCGCACGTAATGCGGCGTTCGGAGAACCGGTCCAGCCACCGGGTCACGGCGTCAAGCAGCGCCGGGTGCTCCGGATCGGCCAGGTACTGGTCGAGCACCGAGTTGCTGCCGCCGACGAGGAACAGATAGCCCTGCTGTCCGACCAAAGCCGTCCCGTCCAGCGACAGGTGGCCGAGCGGCACCTCGACCGGGGATGATCGGCACACGGAGGCGACGGGCGGCGCGGCGGGCTCCAGCGCGCCGAGCAGCCTGGACAGCTCGTCCCGCTTGCGGCGGTTGGCAATGTGCCGTTCGCCCTGGCGCACCGCCCGGTCGACGGTCTCGTCCTTCAAGGCGCGCGCGAGCCGGTCGAGGTCGGGCTCGCCGAGCACGGACAGCCTGGTCTGGACGAACTCCTCGATCGCCTGCTCCCGGACGTGCTCCAGCGGGCCGATCACCGCCGGGACCTCCAGCCCTGGAACCGTCGCGAGCAGCCTCACCCGGCCGGAAACCAGGTCGAACAAGTCCAGGTGTCCGGCGGTGTCGATCCAGTAGCCGAACATCCCGCCGAAATCGTCGCGGTGCCGGTCCGGCCTCGCCTGCGTGATCACCACGTCGCCTGCCATCAGGGCCAGGTCGGCGACCATGTCGGGATCGTCGCAACGCACCCAGCCGCCAATGCAGCCGGAAGCCGAAGCAAATTCGATGCAGCCGTCGATCCGCACGATTTTCTCCCGCCGATTTTAAAAGGAAATGATAATAAGACCCGAAACGGTTGATTCCGGGTTAACAACAAGCACGGCAACGGCGAGGCACGTTTACTCCAGACCAAAACGTCTACTTGTTGACGGCTGGCCCCGAAGTGTATCGGCTGGTGCGCTGCGAACCGGAGCGGGCCACGCAACGATGCCGAAACTGTTTTGTTGCTACCGCGGGTTGTTGCCGATCACGATACACCTACTTCCGTCTGGTAGGCGGCAAATACAAGCGCGGCGTTGCCGTCGTGGCGGATGTGATGATCTTGTAACGAAATATGCGGGTTCAGCCCTGCAAATGCGCCTTTTCCGGGCAGCCTGCCGCCCGGCGCTGCATCGCATCCTGCCCGCCGTGCTTGCCATGGTCGTGCCTGCGTGTCCGACCCTGGCAGCACCGCCGCCCGTTCCAGTCCTGCCGACGCCATACTTGTTGCCAACGGGCGTGGTCCCGCCGCTTCAGCTCCGCCAGGCGATCGCCAAGGCTAAGGCAGGCCAGACGGTGCAGGTCTGCATTGCCGGCGACAGCACGTCCAGCACCGGAACGGTCGGCACCCCCAACGGTGTGCACCTCACCGACGGCCTGTGGTACTCGCTGATGCGCGCCATGCAGGACCAGAATCCCGGCGTGCGCTTCGCGTTCCAGAACTTCGCCGTTCCCGGCACCACCATGGGCCAGTTCACGGACACGAGCGCCCACGACCGGGCCGTCGCGGCCGGCGCCACCTGGTACGCCGACGCATCGCGCAAGTGGTATCAGTATGTCGGCCTGCGCACGCCCTGCGACATCGTGATCCTGAACTGGGGGGTCAACGACGGCTGGAACGTCGGGCCGGACCTGGTGAAGGCGACGATCGCCGCCACCCAGGCGAACGGCACGCCCGGCGTGATCTGGATGACCAGCGGCGTCGCCAACCCGTCGGTCGACGATCGTTCTGCGGACCAGGACGGCTTCATCGCCGTGCCGTCGCTCCTGCGCGCCATGGCAGCCCTCGGCTCGGCCGGCTTCACCACCATTCCCGCCGGCTACCCCACCTCCATCGGCCTGATCGACGTCGGCCGGTTCTTCCAGATGGCCTTTCTGGGCAGGGATTACGGCGACCAGACAAGCGTGGACGCGTCCGCGCAGCTCGCAACGCGCACCGCCACGATCACCCCATCCGCCAGCTACGCGCTTCCCGAGACCGACGGCGACCTCGACCTCGCCGCAACCTTTCCCGGCGCGCTCGCCGTGCCCAGGGGGATCTTCTTCACCATCGGCTCGTTCGACGGCGGCCGCTACAACAACCCGGTCGTCTACGTGACGCCGAACAAGCAGAACGGCGTCTACGTCAACTATTCCGCCGGCAGCACCGTGAAGTTCGGCCCGGTCCTGGTTCCCGCCACCGGCCGCGACCTCGCGGTCGAGATCGCGGTGAAGCAGGACTTTCTGACAATCGTGGTGAACGGCAGCGTCGTGCAGAGAACCGTCATCAAGCCGACCGCACCGTTCACCCCACGCATCTACGTCGACGACGGAAATCCCGGCCAGGCGGTCGTGGTCACGAAGTTCGTCAAGGGCGTGGCGCGGCACTATGCGCCGGTCCTGGACGAGCGCGAGGTCTACGGCCCGGCGCCGTCGGACACGCGCGCCGGCACCACCGCTTCCGGTTCGCCCGCCACCGGCGGAAACGGCATCAACCATCCGGCCTCGGACGGCTGGAACTTCATCTGGGGCTCCGTCATCGCGCAGTCCGATTTCGGCCTGTTGCGCTACGCGTCCTCCCGCTACGCGCTCGGCGGCCTGGCCGCAACCGGGCACGACCGCGCCACCGCCTACCCGATCTACGCCGACGTCGACACCTTCACCGCGGTGGCGAACGGCGCCGGCGCAGCACTACCCGACTACCCGGCGGGCGAGCCCGTCACGGTGTTCAACGACGGTGCCGGCGCCCTGGCAATCTGGCCGAACAACGACGACGACCGCATCGGCACCCTGCCGCCCGGCGCGGCGGCGACCCTTGGCCCGGGTGCCATGGCCGAGTTCGAGCGCGACAAGGCGCTGCACTGGTTCCAGCTGAGGTGAACGCCGTTCACGGTACGGGCAGCACCGACCGCCCGGGCACGTGGGGGTTCTTCGCGCGGTGCCGCAGCAGGTAGTCGGGGAGCACGCGCGCCGGCATGGCCGCCAGAGCATGCCGCCCATGCTTGAAAGCGATGGCGTGGGGCTGGGCAACGGGAACGATACGTCCACGTCGGCAAGCTGCCTGACTTCCCGTGCCGCCCCGATTGCGGGGTCGGGTATCCAGATGTTGGCATGACCGTGGTCGTCGCAATCAGACAGCGCGTAGATCCGCGAGCCTGCCACATCGGAAAGCTGTCGGCGTCGACGGCTTCCATGGCTGACGTTGCGCGACGCACGCGTAGCGACGATCAACGTGTTCGGGGCGATACAGGCCACCCATGCCTTCCTGCCGCTCCTCAGGACATCGGGGGCCCCGCGCATCGCGATGACAGCAGCAGCCTGGGCTCGCTCGCCTGGGCATCGGACTTCGACGCGCCGATGGCTCACGTGAACCTTCTGGGCCACAACGGCTCGAAGTCTGCGCTGAACGCGGTCACGGTGGCTTTCGCCAAGGAGCTCGACCCGTTCGGCTTCAAGGTCAGCACGGGCTGCCCAGGTTACACCGCCACCGACCTGAACCAGCATTGGGGACACTGCACCACGGAACAGGGGGCAGCCATCGGCGTGCGCCTGGCCACCTTGCCCGGCGATGGACCGAACGGCGGCTTCTTTGAAGACAACGGCGTGGTGGCCTGGTGAGCGAGCACACCTTGCGTCACCGGCAAGGTGATCGCCGGCGCCAGCGGCGGCATCGGCCAGACGGCGATCTGGCTCGTCCGGCGGGTACGGTCTAGCTAGGCGTCATGTCTGCATCCCCTTGCCTCCGCCGTCCGCTGGTCCTGGCTTCCGTCATCGCCGCGATGTTCATGATCGCGATCGAGGCCACCATCGTTTCGACGGCCATGCCGCAGATCGCGGGCCAGCTTGGCGACCTGCACCTTTATGCGTGGGTGTTCTCCTCCTTCCTGCTGACCCAGACCGCAACCACGGTGGTGTTCGGCAAGCTCGCCGATCTCTTTGGCCGCAAGCCGGTGCTGCTGGTTGGGATCGCGGTGTTCCTTCTGGGCTCGACGCTGTGCGGCTTGGCCTGGTCCATGTCCTCGCTGATCGTGTTCCGCCTGCTGCAGGGCGTGGGGGCCGGTGCCATCCAGCCGGTCTCGCTCACCGTGGTCGGCGACCTGTACTCGGTCGAGGAGCGGGGGCGGATCCAGGGCTGGCTGGCCAGCGTATGGGGCATCTCGTCGGTGCTCGGGCCCCTGACGGGCGGGCTGATCATCCAGCATCTGAGCTGGAGCTGGATATTCTGGATCAACCTCCCGATCGGCCTGGCAGCGGCGATGGGCTTCACCGTGTTTCTGCGCGAAGACGTGGCAAGCAGGGTCCGCAGCCTGGACGTGGCCGGGGCCGCATTGTTCGCCGTGACGATCGCGGCCCTGATGCTGGCCATCACCGAGGCCGGCACCATCGGCGGCAGCCGGACGGCGTTCTGGAGTGGTGGCGTTTTCCTGCTCGGCGCGGCGTTGTTCGTTTGGCAGGAGCGGCGCGCGCGCGACCCCATGCTGGCCTTCTCGCTGTGGGGACGGCGCGCCATCGCCGCGACCAACATCACGACCCTGCTCAGCGGCATGGCGATCATCGGCCTGACCACCTTTCTGCCCATGTTCGTCCAGGGCGTGATGGGCCGATCCCCGCTGGTCGCGGGCTTCGCGCTCACCGCCATGGTGCTTGGCTGGCCCGTCGGATCCACGGTGGCGGCACGCAATTTTCGCCGCTTCGGCCTGCGTGCCACCCTGCTGTTCGGTGCGGCGCTGCTTCCGGTCGGTGCGCTGGCTTTTCTTGTCCTGACGCCCGGTGCATCGCCGGCGGTGGCGGGTGGCGGTTCGTTGGTGATGGGGCTTGGAATGGGGTTCCTCAGCACTGCGGCGATCGTGCTGATCCAGGACAGCGTTGGCTGGGCGGAGCGCGGCTCGGCTACCGCATCCAACATCTTCTCGCGCAACCTCGGAAGCACGCTCGGCGCCACCGTACTGGGTGGCGTGCTGAACCTCAGCCTCGCGCGCCACGGCGGCAGCAGTGCAGCCGACTTCGAAGCCATCCGACAGCTGCTCGACCATCCAGGCCAGGTCACAGGCGGCAGCGCCTTGCGCGCCTCGTTGGGGCAGTCGCTGCATCTCACCTTCTGGGCGGTCTTCGCGATGACCGTGCTGACCCTGCTGCTTGCCACGCTGGTTCCGGCGGTGACGGTGACGCAGAGCACGCCAGAGCCGGTAGCCGAGTAGGGGCGGCCTGGATGTTCCAAGGGAAGGAGGAGGCGTCCGGGCATCGCGCCCTTATCGGCAGGTCCCTGCACGTCAGTGAGAAGCCTGGATCCTCCGACCCGCTCCGTCCGGGCCGGCGCCTCGCGTGGGCCGGAAGGCGGCGTCAGCCTACGAGGTGTTCGCCACCCCAACGCCTGGACCGGCCTGTGGCACCGCCCGACCTGTCCAGATCCGGCTACAGCTTCATGGGTGGACGCAGCGCCGCCACCGCGCAGGGAGAACGGGCTGCATGTTCCTCTACGGCGATGGGCACGGCAGACGCATCAGCCTGTTCGTGCGTGCCATGCACTGCCACCACGACGAGACCACGATGCGGCCGGTCGCCTTTCCTTCCTGCACGCTTTGTTTGACCGTGCGCGCGACGAGATGGACGCACGGCCTGACCAGGGAAACGACTGGCGGCAGCGGCTGACGTTGATGCCACGAGCACATGGGGTGGCCTGGGTCAGAAGCCACGCCGCCCGCGAACGTGGGCGCTGGTTACGGGTCCCTCACCAGCTCCGATCAGCCAGTCATGCTGATCGGAGCTGGCATCTTGCACGGACGAGCCGTGAAGAACCGCCGCGAGAGCCGGCCGAAGCGCTCGGCCTGCAGCCGTTTCTTGCGCCCTGGATGCAGGCTTTCAAAGACGCATGCCGCCCGAGGCTTCGATCCGCTGGCCGTTGATCCAGCGATTATCCGCCGAAACGAGTGCCGCGACGACCGGACCGATGTCGGACACGCGGCCTGGACGACCAAGTGCCGTGTTCTCCGAGACCATGCGGTTGACGTCCGGGTTGTCGCGCACGATGCCGCCGCTGAAATCCGTCTCGATCGCCCCGGGCGCCAGCGTGTTCGCGGTGATGCCGCGCGACCCGAGCTCGGCGGCCAGGTAGCGGGTGAAAACCTCGATGCCGCCTTTCATCATGGCGTAGGCGGAGGAGCCGGGAAAGGAGAAGCGTGCGAGGCCGCTCGAGATGTTCAGGATGCGGGCACCGTCCGCGAGCAGCGGCAGCAGGCGCTGCGTCAGGAAATACGGGCCCTTGAGGTGCACCGTCATGACCGCGTCGAACTCTTCCTCGGTCGTTTCGGCGATCGAGTTGTGCAGGCTGGTGCCGGCATTGTTGACCAGCACGTCGAAAGTCTTGCGGCCCCACTGCCGGTCGAGCGTCTCGGCCAGGCGTTCAGCGAAGGCAGGAAACGTCGTGGTGTCGCCTGCGTCGAGTTGAAGGGCAACGGCGCGGCGACCGGCGGCTTCGACGGTGCGCACCACCGCCTCCGCTTCCTCCTGGCGCGCATGCCAGGTGATGACCACGTCCGCGCCGGCCTGCGCCAGGTGTTCGGCCATGCTGCGGCCGAGGCCACGGCTTCCGCCAGTGATCAGGGCGATGGTTTCCTGTGTCTGGCTCATCGGATGGGTCTTCCTTTCTGGTCAGGAAGGGAACTGGCCGTTCAGCCTGCCTCGGACAATTGCATTGTCCTTGCCATCACCATTCCATCCAGGCGAACAATCCGGGATGGATAGGCTGTCCGCGATGCGACTCTTCGTGCGGGTGGTGGAGCGGCGCAGTTTCCGTGCCGCCGCCTCCGACCTCGGCCTGCCGCGGTCGAGTGCCACGGCAGGCATAAAGGCGCTGGAAGCGGCACTCGGCACCACGCTGCTGCGCCGGTCCACGCGTCACGTCGGGCCGACCGATGAGGGCGAAGGCTTCTACCGCCACTGCGTCGCCGTGCTGGGCGAGATGGACGCGGTCGAGGTGTCATTGCGAGGCCGCGTCGCGACCGGCGTGCTGCGGGTGGACACCAGCGCGCAGTTCGCCCGCACCTGGCTGCTGCCCGCGCTTCCGGGCTTTCTCGTGAAACATCCCGGGCTGCAGTTCCATCTCAGCGAGGGCGACCGCCTGGTGAACCTGGTCGGCGAAGGCGTCGACTGCGTGATCCGGGGCGGAGAAACCGATCAGGGCGATCTCATGGTGCGCCGGCTCGGCATGTTGCCGGAAATCACGTGTGCGAGCCCCGGCTATCTCGCGCGGCACGGAGAGCCGCGCTCACCCGACGAGCTGGACGGACACCAGATGGTCGGGTTCGTTTCCTCGCGAACCGGCGGGGTGCTGCCGCTCGAGCTGACGGTCGACGGCCGGACACGGGACTACCTGCTGCCGGTGCGGGTGAGCGCCTCCAGCGCGGACAGCTGCGCCACGTTTGCGCAACTGGGCTTCGGGCTGGTGCAGTTGCCGCTGATCCGGTTTGCCGACGACCTGCGGACGGGGGCCATGGTCGAGGTGCTGCGCGCGTTTCGGCCGCCGCCCCTGCCGGTTTCGTTGCTTTATCCGCGCACCCGGATCGTGCCGGCGCGGCTTCGGGTGTTCATCGACTGGCTTGAGGAGGCGCTCATTCCGCAGATGGTCCTGTAGTGGGCGGTCTGCTTCAAGAAACGCGACGAGGCAAGCGGACACCGATGAAGCGGCACGAGCTCCACACCTGTCCCGGCACGGCGGGCCAGCTTCCCCTGGTGGATCCTGTTGGTGGCCGAAGCCCGGCCAGTCGCATGTGCCGGTGGAGGTACAGCTCCGCTGCCACCGCGTTAGGCATCCGTGCCAGCGGTAGGCGACAAGGAAGTCGATGCCGAACATCATGGATATCGGCAGGTAGAGCCGCAGCGTCACCGCTCCAACCGTAAGCGCGAACGAACGGATCATCCAGCGCCGGTGCGCGGCGACATGACCGGTCACGGCCGCCGCCGTTCCGATCGCTGTCGACGCGAGCCACCAAAGGTCGAGCGTGACAAAGCTCGCCGCCGCGACCGATCCGGCAACCGTTCCTGCCGTCAGCACCATGGCGGCCACGCCGCCTGCGCCGTATCCGGCGACGTAGACACGCCCGAGCCAGCGGCGCAGCTTCGGACGGCGACGCCTGAGCCCGGGCAGGAACTGCAGCGGGCCGACCAGCAGCGCCGTTGCGGCATCGCCGGCGTGGATGACGATCCACGGCCGGACGAAGCGGTTCGCCGCGATGTTGGGGGGCGTCATCCCGACATGCGCGACGTAGCGGTAGGAGACGAGCGCGACGCCAGCACTCAGCAGCGCCATCCCGAGCCACGCTGCTCGGCGGAATTCGCCAAACGATCCAGGCTTCCCAACAATCCAGACGCCGTGAAGTCCGCGCCGTCGGGCGGGGCATCGAACGTAGCGCTCACAGCGTCACCACGATCTTCTGGGCCGATACGCCTGCCCCAGGCGGGCGAGCGCGGCCGGGATCGCCGCAAGACCAGCGCCCGTGATCAGCGGCGGCGGGGCCGCGACGTGCCGTCCCTGCGCCAGCGCTCCCGGCAGGTAGTCGGCGTAGATTATCGGCCCGACCGCGTTGTCGACCAGCGCGCCACCCCGGACGAAGCTCGTCCGCACCCGGCGCCGCCGCACGCCGAGCCTGAGCGACGCGTTCGCGGCCAGCAGACGCGCCGGCGTCGGCACGAGCCAGGGCGTGCGACGAAACCCGGTGGGTGCCGCGTCGAACGACACGCCGGGCGTCACCATCGCGATGCGGCGCGAACCCTTGCAGGCTCCGGCGATGGCCACGCAGGATCGTGCCGATCCGGACCCGATCGCCAGCGCCCCCTCAAGCCTGCCGAATTCCAGCATCCGGATCGCGTCGCGGATGACGGTCGGGCTCCGGTAGTCCGGCACCTGGAGGGCGCCGAGGCTCCGGAGGTAGGCGAAGTTTCGCGGCGACGTGGTCGCGATCACCGCATGGCCGGCAGCGACCGCAAGCTGGATGGCGTTGCTGCCGACGCTGGTGGAGCCGCCCCAGACAAGCACGGTCTTACCGGCAGGCCCGCCATGAAGCGCTGGCGGCCGCAGTGCCAGGTGATCGGCCTGGAACAGCCCGCAGGCCGCCGTGGAATCAGTTTCTTCGGCCCGTATCGATTGGGTCTCAAGCAAATATGCTGTTGATTATTTTGCAATGCAGCGGAGATCGTTGCTCAGGCCTGTCGATCTTCGAACGTCGACGTCCAAACGGACTCAACGTCGGGCTACGGCCGCATCTCGGCGGAAGGAGAAAATCAGAAGTCTATCATGAGCATCAAAGCGGCTTGGTTTCTCGAAGAAAGCTGGACTGGCTGATACAGTGAAGGATTGGAACCGCCTTGCAGGACGCTGTTGAGCCTACGTCGCAATCGCTCTAAAGCTTATCTTCTTTGATTTGGTTTGATGGAGCGGTGTCGGAACCGCTGGATGAACCAGATAGTAGTGCATCCGTTGCGGAAGGTGAGCAGCGCCAGCCGAAGGTCCTCGACGGTTTCTATGGTGCGGATGAAGCGTCGTGAGCATCCATTGCCTTCGGTCGTTTGAGAAAGCGAACCTGAAACCATGAAAAGTCGCATCTTGTTATGGAAGATATCGAACGTGTAGTGCCCACCGTAGTCGTGGCAAACGGCAAGGCCATGAGCGATGTCCTTGACGGTGGTGCGGAAAGGTCGCCGCACATAAGACGGGTGTCTTCCTGAACCGCCAATCGACCTTCGGCGTTCCAGGTTGTGGTCACAGCTATGCCTTATACGGCACATAGCCGTTCGACATCGACAGCTTGACGTTCTGCGTCCGGTCGCACGGATATGAAGGGCGTGCCCAGGAACCAGCATGGCAGCTATGGCAATCCCTCGTGGGTCTTCTATCCGATGCCGTCGCCGTTGACTGCATCAGGCGCCAACGGAGCCTGGACAGAAACGGGCTGTACTGGTTAGAAACGGATCCTGCCTGAGGTCGATGCCTTTTTGGCATTGCTTTATGGACCTGTTGTCCTATCAATATTCACAACTTCGGCTCCACGCGCTCTTTTAGAAACAACAGATCGATCATTGGGAGAGATTTTGTTTATACTGCACTTGGCGCTGGGTGGATGTATCAAGGCACCACCCGTGA
>CAXSHC010000003.1:3845-27677 GCA_964236745.1 uncultured Acetobacteraceae bacterium | reverse complement strand
GTCTGCTCGTCGGCGCCGCCGCGATCCTGGCCGGGGCGCTGCTGCTGTCCTGGCACGGGCATGCTTCGCTGGATCTCGGCGCGCTGCTCGTTGCCGGCGCCTGCCTGTGCTGGGGCCTGGACAACAACCTGACGCGCCGGCTGTCGTCCGCCGACCCGGTGCAGATCGCCATGCTCAAGGGGCTCGTTGCCGGCACGGTCAACCTAGTCCTGGCGGTGGAGCACGGCGCCGCGTTTCCGCCGACCGGCCTGGTGCTCGCGGCCGGGGTCGTCGGCTTCCTCGGCTACGGCGTCAGCCTCGCACTGTTCGTGCTGGGCCTGCGCCATCTCGGCGCGGCGCGCACTGGCGCCTACTTCTCACTGGCACCGTTCGTCGGTGCCGCCCTGGCCGTGCTGATCCTGGGCGAACCTGTCTCGGCGCGTCTGCTGGTCGCAGGCGTGCTGATGGGCCTCGGTCTTTGGCTGCATCTCGCTGAACGCCACGAGCACGACCACGCTCACGAGGTCATGGAGCACGAGCATCGCCATCGCCACGATGCGCACCACCACCACGACCACCCGCCCGGCACCAAGCTGGACGAGCCGCACACTCATGAGCATGTCCATGCCCGGCTGGCGCACCGCCATCCGCACTATCCCGACCTGCATCATCGCCATGGACACCGACACGCAAGCTGATTGCCCCGCTGCTACCGACCGGGGATCTCGACACGCACAACGCAGCCTCGTGATCAGTGCTCGCCTCTGGCGCTTCCTACAAATCGAACTCGAGGCTTGCCAGGATGGTGCGGGGCGTTCCGGGGTAGGCGGTGTTCGCGCCCGGGCTTCCCACGATGGTCCCGTCTGCCACGGACGAGTAGTAGCGCTTGTCGGTGACGTTGATCGCGCCGAGACGCGCCGTCGCGTGGCGGCCGTAGAGCGGGAGGGAGTAGCGCACGCCGAGGTCGAGCGTGGCGAAGGCGGGCGCGAACGAGGTGTTGGTGTTGGTCGCCGCGCGCGGCGCCTCGTAGTGCACCGTCGCGGTGAGGCCCAGGCCGGGGACAAGGCGGGGGTGGAGGTCTGCGGTAACGTCGGTCTTCCAGGTAGGCACGCCGACCACCAGGCCGCCGCTGGTGGAGGCAACGCCGGTGTCGAGCAGGCGCGCGTCGATGTAGGTCACGCCGCCGAACACGCTCAGCTCCCGGGTGAGGTCGCCCTGGGCGAAGAACTCGGCGCCGGTGTTGCGCTGCTCGCCGATGACGCCGAACAGGTTGGTGGCTGCGGCGACGGCGGCGTAGGGACGGGTCATGCGGAACGCGTCGAGCGTAAGGAGCAGGCGGCCGGTCACGGCGTATTTGGCGCCGATCTCGTACTGCTCGTCGCTGTAAGGGGCGAGGTACTGGTTGACGTTGGCTGAGCCCGCGGGGCCCTGCTCACCTTCCTCCACGCTGTGCGAGAAGGTGGCGTAGGTCGTGAGCTTCGGCGTGGGGCGCACGATCAGGCTGACGGTGGGGCTGAAGACGCCACTGCGGGTGTCGGCGCTCGTGAGCGCTCCGCTCGCTGCGTAGCTCTTCGCGTCCAGGAAGGACTCGTTGAACACCGCCTGCACGGCTAGCCAGCGGTTGAGGTGCAGCGTGTCGCCCTCGATGATCGATTGCTCGGTCAGTGTCGCAGAGTGGTACTGGCCGCCGTTGTTGGGAACCTGGCGGTAGGCGAACACCAGGGGGTTCGCGAGGTTCGCGCTGCCGAGCACGGTGGCGATCGAGTTGCGGTAGGTGTACTGGCCGTTGACGAAGCCGTTGGTGCCGAGCGTGACGTCGTTATCGAAGCCGAACAGCCGCACGTGGCCGTTCAGATAGGCCTCGTTGCTGCCGATGGTGAAGTGGGGCACGGCGTTGAAGTTCTTGGTGACGGTGTAGTCGCCGCGGTTGTCAGTCTGGGTGTCGGTGATGCCGAACAGGTTGCGCTTGGCGTCCTGGTAGAGGCCGCCGAGTTCCAGCTTCCAGTCGTCGCCGAAGCTGTGCAGTACCTTGGCGACGCCGGTGTTGGTGACGAGGTTGGTGCCCGCGCCGGGCTGGCCGTAGCCGACGCGCGTGGGATCGATGGCGGGCGGCAGGATGGTGCTCCTGCCGCTGCCGTAGACGATACTGCCGGGCAGCCCGGTTGCCGTATCCTCGTAGTGGCTCGCGTCGAGCTGGATCACCGTCTGTGCGTCGATGTGGATGTCGAAGTCACCGCTCGCCAGGGTACGGTTGGCGTAGCTGCCGTCCACGAAGCTCTCGCCCTCGCCATGCGCCACGTCGATCCGGTAGCCGATGGCGTTGTTCGGGCCGAAGCGGCCGCCGAGGTCGGCCTCCTCGGTGAACAGGCCCTGGCTGTCGTAGCTGCCGACGATGCGGGCGAGCGGGATGTCGGTCGGGCGCTTGAGCACGTAGTTGAAGACGCCGGCCGGCGTTTCCGGGCCATAAAGCGAGCCCGCAAGGCCGTTGAGCACCTGGATGGCCTGCAGATTCTCCGTGGCGATCGCGGTGGTGCCGATGATGTTCAAGCCATCCAGGCGGGTGTTCTGCACGATCGTGCCCTGGAAGCCGCGCGACTGGGGCCGCGACACCTCCAGGCCCTGCTGGTCGCGCACCTCGACGGAGGGCAGGGCGCGCAGGGCGTCGTTGACCGTCCTGATCTGCTCGTTGGTGAGCAGGTCCTGGGGCAGCACCGTGACCGAAAGCGGCGTGGTCAGCAGCGGCTGGCTGCCGAGTGGCCCAAGGTCGGCGCGATCCGTGTGGAACTGCGCCTGCGCGGCGTAGGCACCGGGCGCGCTGACGTTGACCTCCGGCACCTGCACCATGACGGACGGCTCGGCCGGAGGCGCGCCCTGCGAACGCGCGGCGAACGGCAACAGGGCAAAGAGCAAGCCAACCCCCGCGGCGGGGCCACCGCGTCGCCCTGAAAAACCACGTGCTTCGCCAGTCGGGCCTGGGTCGTTCATGCGTGATCCACCTGCTGCTTGGTCGTGGCGCCGCGATAAGGGTGGCCAGGAGGGGCAACGAGTGAACGACGCCACGCTTGCGCCGCCGCGCGAGGCACCCTTGCCAAGCGCTATATCCGGCGAGATATGACGAGGCGGGACGACTGGGTCAATGGCCCGGTTCGCTGGAGGCGGAGCAGCGACGTCGCACCGCACGGCGACGCTCACTCGATCTGCAAAGGCACATGGACAAGGCACGTTATGTCCCGTCAGATACAGCGTTACGTTGTTGTCCGCCGGTGCCGCGAAGGTCTGACCGCCCCTCAAAATCACCGCCAAACCTGATCGAGCGCCCCATCATGAGCAGCACTGTGCAGACGGACGGCATCTTTGCGGCTCGCGGCCTTACGCGGCTTCGCGTTCCCTTGCCGGCGGCGCTGGGCGAGGTTCAGGCCGTGAAGCGTCGGCGCGCGAAGTTGTGGGAGCTGACGGGCTCGCTCCACTGCTCGGTTATCGGCACCTGCCTTACCACCGCGGAACTGCGACGCGTGCTGGGCAAGGCCGGCAGGAGCGACCTCTCGCATGCCTGCGACCACGACCTGCACAGCCAGGCGGTCGCGCTATGCGGACAGCAGAACGTGTCCTCGAAGCTGCTGCACAAGGCGCTGGACGACCGGCACATGGCGACCATCAAGCGTCTCGCCCGGGTCGAGGGCGAGCGCGCAGTCATGGGCCAGTGGAACGAGGCGCGTCGCGCAGGCGACATCCCCGGCACCTTCTGGGCCGTGCTCACGCATCCCGACGTCGGCTACGATGGGCTGCGGCAGGCCTTCTGCGACGTGCACATGCTGTCGCACCTGGTGGGCGCCGCGAACCGGGCCGACATCCGCCGCCTCGCCGCGCTGGAGGGGGAGAACGCCGCGCTGCACGCCAAGGTGGAGCGACAGCAAGCGCGCCTGCAGGACGCTGTCACCACGAGGGATGCCACCATCCGCCAGCTCGGCAGCATCGCGGCGAGCCGGGTCAGAGACACGTCCAGGCCGGGTGACGACGACGCGCTCGCCGGGCTGCGCCATCTCGTCGGTGACCTCCAGACACGCCTCGGCCGCGAGACTGACACGCGCGCGCGCCTGGAGCGTCGTCTCGGCGACGTGGCCGCAACGGCGGAGCTGCTGGAGCGGCAGGCTGGCGATGCCGTGGCCGAGCGCGACCTGCTCAGGCGCGAGCTGGCGGTGCTCGAGCGCCACCGCGACGACGACAGGCTAGCCAGGGGAAGCGCGGCGCTGCCGGCGGAGCGCATCCTCTACGTCGGCGGGCGGCCGGGCTGCGTGGAGCAGGTGCGCGCGTGCATGAAGGCAGCCCAGGGCGAGCTGCTGTGCCACGATGGCGGTCGCCACGACCACCCCTCGTTACTGGCCGGCCTGATCAGCCAGGCGGACCGCGTGGCCTTTCCCGTGGATTGCGTCAGCCACGACGCCGCGTTGACCGTCAAGCGGCTGTGCCGCCAGCTCGGCAAGCCGTGGCTGCCGCTGCGATCGTCCGGGCTGGCATCGTTCCTGGCTGCCGTGGCCGATCATGGCGACACGGCCACGCCGCCGCTGGTCGTCCTGGGAAAGACAGACGGAACAGTCTGATCCTCCCCGTTCATGAGTGACTCCAGGCTGGATCTCGATAGCCGCTACAGGAAGACCGTGACAATGTCTGCCTCCCGTCTTGCCCGTGCCGTGCTGCTGGCTGTGCTCACATTGGTGGTCCGTCAGGTCCACGCAGCCGAGCCTATCCGGGTCTACGCCGCTGGCAGCCTCAACGCCGTCATGAAGGAGCTGGTGGCGGCCTCCGGGTTGCCCGAAGGTGCGGTGGCGCCGCCGGTGTTCGGGCCGGCGGGCGCCCTGCGTCAGCGCCTGCAGTCTGGCGAGACCGCAGACCTGTTCGCCTCCGCCGATCTGACACAGCCGCGCACCCTGGCGGGCGACAGCGCAATGCCGGTCGTGCCCTTTGCCCGCAACCGCATGTGCGTGCTGGCGCAGCAGCGGTTGGGTCTTTCGGTAGACACGCTGCTCGATCGGATGCTCTCGTCCGAGCTGCGTCTCGCAACCTCGACTCCCGGCGCCGATCCCGGAGGCGACTATGCGCGCGCCGTGTTCACCCGCGCCGACGCCCTGCGCCCTGGTGCCGGGGATGCCCTAGTCGGCAAATCGTTGATGCTGCTTGGCGGTCCCGGCTCGATGACCCCGCAGGCGGGGCACAGCGCCGCCGCCACGATCCTGCTCGGCGACCACGCCGACGCCCTGCTCTACTACTGCAGCGGCACCGCTGTGGCGGCCAGGGAGGCGCCTGGCCTGGTCTCTATTCCGCTGCCGGAGGTGCTGGAGGTGGGACCGGTCTACGGGCTGGTAGTGCTTTCCGATCGACCGGAGGCGGCGAAGCTGGCCCTCTTCATGGTCTCGGAGAGGGGCCAGGCAATCCTGGCCAAAGGCGGGCTGCTGCCCTTGGTGCCGGCGCGCTAGACGTCAGCCAAGAGCTTCATGCACTCAGTCGATCGTCACGAAGCCCCATCGCGTGAAGATCGCCTTGGCCTCGGGACCTGCCAGAAAGCGCAGCAAGGCTCGCGTCTCCGGCGTGCTGCCTTCCTTCACCGCGGCAAAGGGATAGGTGATCGGGTCATGCGTGTTGTCGGGGAAGATGCCGGCGACATCGACCCCGGAGCTGGCGACGGCATCGGTGGCATAGACGATGCCCGCTGGCGCTTCGCCGCGCTCGACCAGCAGGAGGGCGCCACGCACGTCAGGCGTGGCTGCAAGATGCGCCTCCGCCTGGGACCAGAGACCCAGCTTCGTCAAAGCCTGCTTGGCGTAGATCCCGACCGGCACGTGCTCCGGATCACCGGTGGCGATCCGGCCGCCGGGACCAAGCAGAGCGGCAAGGTCCAGGTCGGGGCCGATCTGAACCTGTCGGACATGGTCCCTGGGCACGACAAGCACGAGACGGTTAGCGAGCAGATCGTGGCGGGTGTCAGGCTCGATCAGGTCGAGCTTGGCCAGGTAGTCCATCCAGCGCTGGTCGGCCGAGGCGAACAGGTTTGCGGGCGCCCCCTGCTCGATCTGGCGTGCCAGGGTCGAGCTGGCGCCGAAGGATAGCCGCAGCGGGGGATGGCCGGCCTTCTCCCAGGCCGTGGAAACATCCTTCATGGCGTCGGTCAGGCTGGCAGCCGCGAAGACGGTGAGGGACTCTGCCGCAGCAGCCGGCGACGCAAGAAAGCCCAGCAGGCCGAGCGCCAGAAGATGACGCCGCATGATCGTCATGGTGTGTCCTTCAAGGTCGCCCGAAATTTCGGCAAGGCGATGTGTCCATGGCGATATAGCGAGTTTGACGGTACGAAGTGAAGTGGTGCTCGCCTCGTGCTACGGTTCGCGATGTCCAGGCTCAGGCTGCGCATCGACTTCGACGACGACCGGGCTCTCGGCCCCGGCAAGATCCGCCTGCTCGAGCTGGTCGCCGAGACGGGCTCGATCTCGGGCGCCGGCCGGGCCATGGACATGAGCTATCGCCGGGCCTGGGTCCTGGTTGACGCACTCAACCAGACCTTTCGGCTGCCTGTTGTCGCGACACGGGGCGGCGGTGCCGGCGGCGGCGGCGCCACTCTGACGCCGTTCGGGTCGGATCTCGTTCGCCGCTACCGCGAGATGGAAGAGACTGCCCAGCAGGCCCTGGGGCGGCATCTGGCTGAACTGGAGCAGGTGCTCGCACCAGGCAGCAGCACCTGAGGCAGGGTGGCCTAGCGGACCTCGATCGACACGAGATTCTTGACGCTGCGACCGCCACGTTTGTCGTTCGGCACGACAAGCTTCAGGCCGGACATCTCCTTGCCTGCCTGCTCATAGGCGACAATGACCTGCTTGCCCTCGAACTTCGGGTCGATCTCCCCGATCGCGAGGGCGACGGCGTAGCCGTCCTGGCCACGGGCGATGATCGTGTGCCGGAGGTGTGTCTTGGAGCCTGGCTCGTCCACCAGGCCAGCATCGTCCACGAGCGTCCAGAGCAGCTCGCCGGTATAGGTCGCTTGCGCACCCGCATGCTCGCCCGGCTGGTCTCCGTGTCCGGTCATGCCGGTCAGCTCCACGGTGGTCGGTGACAAGGCTTTCAGATCCTGCGACGTGAACGTCCGCGGCCGGGTCAAGCGGCCCTGCAGCTCAAGCTGTGCTGGCCGGGGCGTGGATGGATCTGCTCCTGCGGTGGTCTGCGCAACGGCAAAACCCCCAGACGCCAGGAATGTCAGAGCGGCTGCGAGGCTGGTGACGCTGCTACGAGGCGGCAACACGGGTACCGCGCTACTTCGCGACCATGACGTCCGACGACTTGATGACCGCGGTGGCTTCGTCGCCTTCCTTGAGCGCCAGATCGTCGATCGCCTCGTTGGTGATCGACGCGTGCACGGTGACGCCGTTACCAATGTCGATGTGGACGTGGCCTGTCGTCTGTCCACGGACGACGGAGGTGATCGTGCCTTTGATCTGGTTGCGGGCGCTGAGCTTCATGATCTGCCTGTCAGGTCGTTTGATGTCGCGGATGATAGGTGAACTGCTCTGCCCCGGCCATCTTGCGGCGCTCGCAGGATTTCACGTGGCCATGGCACCGGGGCAGACCAAAGCTTGGTTGGGGTCAATCCATCAAGCCGGCTGCCGTGACGTGCCGACCATGCTTCCCGGGCGGCCTCAAGACCCCTCGAGCACCTCGATCCGAACGATGGTGCCAACTGCCCGTCCGCCTGCCTTGTCGCCGGGGACAATGATCTTGGCGAAACCGCTGGACTGGTCGAACAGCGCGCCGTTCACGCCATACGCCACCATGACCTGCTCGCCACCGAACTGCGGGGCCAGTTCGCCGAGTGAGAACACTGCCTGGTAGCCGTCGCTGCCAGTGACCGCGACGCGTTGGCGCAACAGATCGTTCTTGATCGTGGGGTTGGTGATTAGGCCTGCGGTGTTCAGCAGGTCCCAGAGGAGGACGCCGGTGTAGGAAGCGTTCACCTGGCCCGAACCGGCATAGAAGACCACGTTCTGCTTGGTGACCGGCAGCACTGCGAGCGATGCGAGCGAGTAGGTCTGTGGGTGCATCACCTGGCCGCGAAGCCGGAAACTGGTCGAGTAGCCGCCTGATGTCGTGACTTGTGCGCTTGCGGGGCAAGGTGGCGATGCCGCCAAGCCTGTTGCGAGCACGACTGCGAGCAGGGTTTTCGCGTTCACCGGCGCACTCTCCACACCTTGCGTCATATACGGAGAGATATAGCGACATCATCTCAGCTTTGTTGCAAGCCCGAGATGTCCATCCGCTCCAGCACGCGCTTGGTACATCCAACCGATCGAGGCCAGGCGGCGGTCGGCGGTGAGCGGCACCGGGTCGGCGTGTGCCTCGGCGGAGAGGAACACGGCAATGGCGCGCGGGTCGGCGGGCAGGGTGTCGACGCCGCGGGCAAGGCACCAAGCGGAGAAGCGCCGCCAATCGCTGGCGTAGGCGCGCTGGGTGCTGGCGGCGCGCGAGGCGTTGGCGTAGCGCCGTGCGGTGGCGATCTCGGCGTGGTGGAAGCTGGGCAGGTCCCGAGAAGGCGGGATCCACCGCTCCGCTCCGTCCAACGTCGGCGAGGCGGCCGAGGCGCCTGGGGCGACCGGGACGAGGCTTCTGGACGTGTCTTCGGTGCTGCTCACACCTCTTCGGTAGCACCCTGATCTCTGTCCGAGAATCAGCCATGGCCTTTTAGACTCAAGCGGTAGACAAGGTTCCTTGTGTTGTTGCACCCGGGTTTTACGACGCGAACTCCGGGGATTTATGCGGCGAAGATCGCGTCGTTGAACGACCGATCGACATGGCGCTCGACCTGCTGCAGCCGTTCCAGCACCCCGTTTGCATGGAAGAAATCCGCCACCTGCTGCTGTGCCGCGACTACATCATTGTCGATCGGCACCGTGCGTGTCTGTGCGGTCCGCACGACGTCGACGCCCACCTCGGGGGGAAATCCTGTCTGCTCCGACCAGATCCTCGCCTGCTCGTTTGGATTGGCCAACCCCCACTCCCGAGCCTGCCGAGCACGTTTCAGGAACTCGGAAAGCTGCCGGCGTCTTTCCACGATCGCCGACGTCGAGGCCACGGTGTAGCTCTGCCCCGTCATCAGTCCCCTGCCATTGACGATCTCGCGCGCGCCGTCCACCAGCTTGGCCATGGAGATGTAGGGCCCCCAGGTCGCCCAGGCGTCCACTACGCCCGACGCCATCGCGACCTTGGCGTCCGCAGGACCCAGGAAGACGAAATGCACGTCGCTCGGGGACAGACGCGCCCGCTCGAGGGCGGCCAGCACCAGGAAGTGCCCGGTCTGGCCGCGCAGGGTGGCGATCCTGCGGCCCTTCAGGTCCGCGACCTCGCGGATCGTCGAGCCGGCGGGCACGACCACCGCGGTCACCGCGGCATCCGCACGCGTGGCCGAGACCGCCTTCATGTCGACGCCGGCCTCCACCGCCGCGGCGAACGGCGCGTCGCCGATGCTGCCGGCGTCGATCGCGCCCGCGTTCAGGGCCTCCAGCAGGGTCGGTGCGCTGGCGAACCGGCTCCACTGCAGGTCGAAGGGAAGGCCGCGCAGCAGGCCGGCCGCCTGCATCAGCGGCTGGATCCCGCCGCGCTGGTCGCCGATGCGCAGGGGTCGCGCGTCCTGCGCCCGGGCGGCGGCGGGAAGCAGGAGCAGGCCGGCCATGGCCGTGCGCCGGGTCAGGGTCATCGCCACGCTCCTAGTCCAGCAGGTCCGGTTCCTGCGCCACGATGAGGTCCCACAGCGGCTGGAACGAGAGCAGGCCGGAGCGCGCGCCGCCGACCTGTCCGGCGGTGTGGCGGGCCATGTCCTCCGGGATCGGCTGCGGCGTCCCGGCCGCGTCGGCGAGCAGCTGCGTGTGCGCGGCGTTGTCCATCGACAGGTACCAGAACGCCGCCGCCTCGACCGTCTCGCCCACGGTGAGGAAGCCGTGGTTGCGCAGGATGACCGCCTTGTTCGGGCCCAGCGCGTCCGCGATGCGCGCGCCTTCCGACTGCTCCAGCACCACGCCGGTGTAGTCGTCGAACAGCGCGTGGTCGCCGTGGAACTTGCAGGCGTCCTGGGTCAGCGGGTCGAGCAGCCGGCCCAGCGTGGACCAGGCCTTGCCGTAGGTGGAGTGGGTGTGCGCCGCGGCCACGGCGTCCGGCCGGGCGGCGTGGATCGCGGAATGGATGGCGAAGGCGGCGCGGTTGACCGGCTGGTCGCCTTCCACCACGGCGCCGGTGTGGTCCACCCGGATCAGGTCGGACACGCGGATGCGGCTGAAGTGCCGGCCCAGCGGGTTGACCCAGAAGGTGTCGGGATGCTCCGGGTCGCGCGCCGTGACGTGACCCGCCAGCCCCTGGTCGAAGCCTGCCCGGCCGAACAGGCGGAACGTGGCCGCAAGGCGCTGCTTGCGGTGCAGCCGTTCCTCTTCCGGGGTGCGCGAGGCCGGGCCGTCGGTCAGCAGGCTCGCGAAGGACTGCGTCCGCGACAAGGGCGTGACGTGGTTCATGGCGCTGTTCTCCAGATGGCTGTGGCGGGAGCGGCGACCGGGGCAGATACCCGGGCCGAGCGCCGTTCCGGTCGGCCGGGACGACCTGCGGCATCGTTGCGAAATCCGGGTGAGCTCGCGTCGGGTCTGTGCGTGGGCTACCCCGGCCGTTGCGGCTGCCAGACCGGCACGTCCATGGTCGCGAGGCGTCGCGGGATCAGGCCCGCGTCGAGGAACGCGTCCGCGATGCGCTGCTGCTCGGCAAGGTCGGCGGGCTGCACCGGCCGGACGTCGTAGCTGCGCCGTGCGTTGACCTGCAGCACGACCTCGGCCGGAATGTCCCCCCAGAGCGGCCCGAGCAAGGCGGCTGCGGCAGTTGGATCGCGCCGAAGCCGTTGCCCGGCTTCCACCAGGGCATCGAACACGGCCTGCACGACGTCGGGCCGGCGCTTCGCGAACGCGGTGTTGACCATGTAGTAGCGGCTGTACCCGGTGACGCCGCCGCTGCCGTCGCCGACCACGCGGACCGGCATCCTGTTCTGGGTGATGGCGAGGAACGGGTCCCAGATCGCCCAGGCATCCACCGACTGCTGCTCGAACGCCTGCGCGGCTTCGGGCGGCGCGAGGTAGACGGGCATGATGTCGGCAAAACGCAGGCCTGCCTGTCGCAGCAGGGCCAGCACCAGGTAGTGGCAGCCCGATCCCTTGCCCATCGCCACCCTCCGGCCCCTGAGGTCAGCGACCTGGCGCACGTCGCTGTCGGCGTGGACGATCAGCGCTTCGGCATGCGGCGACGGCGCCTCCGTGGCGTAGTAGGTCAGCGAGGCGCCCGCGGCTTGGGTGAAGATCGTCACGGCGTCGGCCACGTCGGCGTGGAAATCCGTGCTCCCCGCGTTCATGGGATCGAGCACGTTGCCGAACAGGCTCCATCTCGGCACGAAGCCGAGCGGCGCCAGCCGCGCATCGAGCCCGTGCTCCACCTTCAGCGCGCTGAGAAGGGACGAGGAACGCTGGTAGCCGAAGCTCACCGGCTCCTCGGCCGCCGCGGACCCCCATCCCGTGCCGATCGCGAAGGCACAGCCGCCGAGTCCGGCAATCAGGGTGCGGCGGGTCTGGTGCGACATGGAAGGCCCTCTCGAATTCCCCGTCCCCGAATCTCAGGAACGTGGATTAGCCTAACTACGATTCCTTGCGGTTGATCAAGCGGGCATTTGCGCATAAATACTTTCTGCGCTCGTGAATTATGCGCCGCGAGTATGCGGCCATCACGCGAGATTGGACGAAAGGTCTGCACCGTGGCGACATCGACACCGCTGCGCTTCGGCGTCTGGGCTCCGGTGCATGGCAGCCGCGCCGCCCTGCAGGATCCCGACGAGCCGTACGACGCGTCCTGGGAGCGCAACCGCGCGCTCGTGCTGCAGGCCGAGGCGCTCGGCTACGACAGCGTGCTCGTGGCGCAGCACACGATGAACCCGCACAGCGAAGAGCTCGACCAGCTGGAGGCATGGAGCGCCTCGGCAGCGCTGACCGCCGTGTCCGAGCGCATCGAGATCATCGCGGCGATCAAGCCGTACCTCTTCCACCCCGTGGTGCTGGCCAAGATGGCCATGCAGATCGAGGTGATCGGCGGCGGGCGCTTCGCGCTCAACCTGGTCAACGCCTGGAACCGGCCGGAGCTGGAGCGTGCGGGAATCGGCTTCCCCGAACACGACGCCCGCTACGACTACGGTCGGGAGTGGATCTCCGTCGTGGCGCCGCTGATGGCGGGAGAGCGGGTGACGTTCCGTGGCGAGCATTTCGACGTGCGCGACTACGTACTGCGCCCGCGGTCTCGGCAGCGCGCGCGCCCCGCCATCTACGTCGGCGGAGAATCGGAGCCGGCGCGCGCCCTCGTGGCGGACCATGGCGACTGCTGGTTCATCAACGGGCAGCCGCTTGCCGCCGTGCGCGACCTGGTCGCCAACGTCCGGTCGCGGCCGCGGCCGGGGCGTCCTCCGCTGCGCTTCGGGCTGTCCGCCTTCGTGATCGCGCGGGACACCGCGCGCGAGGCCGCGCAGGTGTTCGACCACCTGGCCGGGCTCGCCCTCAAGGACGCGGCGATCAAGGCCGCCAAGGCTGCGAACACCGACACCGCCAGCGTCATGTGGCAGACCATGCAGCGCACGCCGCATCTGGGCAGCAACGGCGGCACCGCGGCGGGGCTGGTCGGCAGCCACGATGAGGTGGCCGCACGCATCCTCGCGTTCCACCAGGCGGGCATCGAGCTGTTCATGCTGCAGTTCCAGCCGCTCGAGGCGGAAGCGGCCCGGTTCGCGCACGAGGTCGCGCCGCGCGTGCGCAGACTCGTCGCCGCCGCGCAATGAGCCGTGGCCGATCCCGGGCCGGATGCGCCCTGCCCTGATGGATGGTTTTCACCTCGACAAGCAGCGGACCGTGAACGGCCTGCCTCCAGGCAACAGCCTGCCCGGACGGCCCCGTGGAGCGCACCGATGCCGACGACACAGGAGTTCCCCATGCTGCCACGTCGCGTCCTGCTGGCCGCCGGCCTTGTCGCCGCCCTGGGCACGTCGCCCGCCGCCGCCGCCGCAAGGCAGCTGCGCATCGGCTACCAGAAGAGCGGCTCGCTCGCCCTGACCAGACGCCAGGGCGTCATCGAGGCGGCGCTGCGCCCCGTGGGCGCCACGGTGACGTGGACGGAGTTCCCGGCCGGGCCGCCGATTATGGAGGCGCTGTCGGCCGGCGCCATCGACATCGGCTACGCCGGCGATGCGCCCCCGGTCTTCGCCCAGGCCGCCGGCGCGGAGCTGCTCTACGCCGCGGCCACGTCGGGGGGATCGAACGCCGCCATCCTGCTGCCGCCCGGCTCGACGCTGCAGGCATTGGGCGAGCTGAAGGGCAGGCGGGTCGCCTTCGCCAGGGGCTCCTCGGCGCACAACCTCGTTGTCGCGGCGCTGGAGACCGCGGGGCTGGCGCCGTCGGACATCCAGCCCGTCCACCTCGCGCCGTCGGACGCGGCAGCCGCGTTCCGCAGCGGGGCGGTGGATGCCTGGGCGATCTGGGACCCCTACTACGCGGTGGCCGAGGCGCAGCCGGGCGTGCGAGTGCTCGCGCGCTCGGTCGACATCGCGCCGGAGAACACGTTCCTGCTGGTCTCGCGCGCGGCGGCGCGTGCGGACCCGGAGCTGGTCGGGCTCGCGATGCGCGCGCTGGGCGAATCCGGCGCCTGGGCGGAGGCGCACCGCGACGAGCTGGCGCAGGTGCTGTCCGAGACCACCGGCGTGCCGCTGGACGCGATGCGCCGTGCCGTCGCCCGCGCGCACTACGGCTTCGCGCCGATGGACGCGGGCATCGTGGCACAGCAGCAGGCGGTCGCCGACCGGTTCCGCCGCCTCCGCCTGATCCCCGCCGAGATCGCGGTCGCCGACGCGCTCTGGCACCCGGCAAGCTGAGAAGGTCGAACCGATGAACGACACCGCCACCACGCCGGGCGACCCGCTCGACATCTTCTGGTTCCTGCCCACCCACGGCGACGGCCGCTGGCTCGGCACCGGCGACGGCGCCCGGCCGCCCGAGTTCGGCTACCTGCGCGAGATCGCGACCGCGATCGACAGGCTCGGCTTCGGGGGCGTGCTGCTGCCGACCGGGCCGCAGTGCGTGGACGGCTGGACCTACGCCTCCGCGCTGGCGCCGCTGACCGAGCGGCTGCGCTTCCTCGTGGCGCTTCGCCCGGGCATCGTGACGCCCGCGATGGCCGCGCGGCAGGCGACGGCGTTCGACCGCATCAGCGACGGCCGGCTGCTGCTCAACGTGGTGACCGGTGGCGACCCCTCCGAGCTGGCGGTCGACGGGCAGTACCTGTCCCACGACGAGCGCTATGCCCAGTGCGCGGAGTTCCTCGGCGTGTGGCGCTCCTTGTTCGGCGACGAGCCGGTGGACTTCGACGGTCGCTACGTCTCCACCCGCAAGGGCACGCTGCATTACCACCCTGTCCAGCGTCCCTACCCGCAACTGTGGTTCGGCGGCTCCTCGCCCGCCGGCATCGCCGTCGCGGCAGAGCACGTCGACACCTACCTGACCTGGGGCGAGCCGCCCGACGCGGTGGCGGAGAAGCTGGCGACCGTCCGCGCCGCGGCCGCGGCGCGCGGTCGTCGCCTGAGGTTCGGCATGCGGCTGCACCTCATTGTGCGCGAGACAGACGAGGCGGCCTGGGCCGAGGCGGAACGGCTGATCAGCCGCGTCAGCGACGCCAAGATCGCCGAGGTCCAGGCCCGCTACGCCGCCATGGACAGCGTGGGCCAGCAGCGCCAGGCCGCGCTGCACGGCGGCCGGCGCGACAGGCTGGAGGTCAGCCCCAACCTGTGGGCGGGGATCGGGCTGGTGCGGCACGGCGTAGGCGTGGCCCTGGTCGGCAGCGCGCAGACCGTCGCCGCCCGCCTGCGCGAGTACCAGGCGCTCGGCATCGGCACGATCATCGCGTCCGGCTACCCGCACCTTGAGGAGGCGTACCGCGTGGCGGAGCTGCTGTTCCCCGAGCTGGGCATCGGCACGCGCCCGGCCGAGCGCAACGGCCGCGACTTCCGCGTCGCGGCAGGGTAGCGCCGCCGGCCTCTCCGGCGTAGGGGTCGGGACCGCCGTGCGGCCTCAATGGTGAATCGTCAGCCCCGGCCGGTAATCCGCGACGAAACCGTTGCGGTTCGGCATCTCCACCGCCGGCAGCGTCGCGGCGTCCAGCCCGGCCGCCGGGACGGCGATGCCGGCGCGAGACAGGATGTAGGCGCTCACCGCATACACCTCGTCGTCGCCCAGCGAGCCCGGAGCGTCCATCGGCATGGCACGCCTGACATAGTCGAACAGCGTGGTGGCATAGGGCCAGTAGCTTTCCACCGTCTTGACCGGCGCCGGTCCGGCGAGCGACCCCCGCCCGCCGATCAGCGCCGGCGCCCCAATCGCCTTCGTGCCGCCCAGGTTGTCGCCGTGGCAGGACGCGCAGCGCGCCCCGAACACCGCCTCGCCCGCCGCCACCGTGCCGCCGCCGGGCGGCAGCCCCGCCCCGTCCGGCGGGACGGCGAGGAAGCGCCGCAGCTCCGCGTCGCCGACCGGCGTGCCGACGCCCTGCGCCGTACCCGCCATGTCCCGAGCGTGCGCCAAGCCCACGGCAACGAGCAGCAGCAGCGCAGCCGTGCCGGCGAGGCCGCGCCATCGTCCGTCAGGCCGGCGCATGGCTGACGCTCCCGTCCGAGGCGATCGTCCAGGGGAAGACGGCGTTGTAGTGGTAATAGAACTCCGTGCCGCGCATCCTCACGAGATCCTCGCGGCTCGGCTGCACGGTGCCGGCCTCGTCCGTGCAGCGGCTCTGCAGCACCGCCGGTCGGCCGTCCCAGCGCCACGGAAAGGCGAAGCGCACCGTGCACATCGGCTCCGGCGTTGAGCCAAGCGTCGCAGGCTGCCAGCTCGCGCCGCCGTCGACCGAGACCTCGACGCCCCGCACCCGCCCCCGGCCCGACCACGCCAGCCCGCCGATCTCGTAGTCGCCAGGCCCCGGCAGCCGCGCCTCGGGCGAGGGGAAGGTGATCACCGACTTGGCCTCCATGGCGAAGACGAACTGCCTCGCCTGCCCGTCGGCGAGCAGGCCGGTGTATTTCGACGTCTCCTCGCGTGTCATGAACGGCCGATCGCTGACCTGCAGCCGTCGCAGCCACTTGATGTGCGTGTTGCCCTCCCAGCCGGGCAGGAGCAGGCGCAGCGGGTAGCCCTGCTCCGGCCGCAGCGCCTCGCCGTTCTGCCCGTAGGCCAGCACCGCGTCGTCCAGCATTTTGTCGAGCGGGATGGAGCGGGTCATCACCGCCCCGTCCGCACCCTCCGCCAGCACCCAGCCCGCGTCCGGCTGCAGCCCCACCTCGCGCGCCACGGAGGCGAACGGCACGCCCGTCCATTCCGACGTGGAAAGCAGCCCGTGCGAACGCTGCACGGAGTCCGCCGCCAGGCCCTTGTAGCCGAGCCCGGTGTTGCCCGAGCACTCGATGAAGTGCCGCCTGCTCACGGCCGGCAGCCGCCTCAGGTCGGCCATCGTGAACCGCTTCGCCACGTCCACCAGGCCGTGCACCACGAGGTCGTGGCGCGACGGATCGATGGTCGGGATGCCCGCGTGATGGCGCTCGTAGTGCAGCCCCGAGGGCGTCAGGTTGCCGACCTGACTGGCGAGCGGCGTGAACGTCCAGGTGGTGTAGGGGTTGGGAACGGGGCCGAGCACGCGCCCGGCCTCCTCGAACCGCGAGCGCGTGCCGTAGCCGCGGTCCTCCCCGGTCGGCCGTCCCGGGCTGCGGGCAGGGTCGTCGGGAACATCCTGGCCGGCCGCCCCCGGTAGCGCCGCGGGGCCGCCCGTGGCCGCGCCACGGGCCAGCGACACGGGCGCCAGCGCCGCGGCGGAGCCGGCCGCGAACAGGAAACGGCGGCGCCCGCCCAGGAACATGCCGTCCCGGCACGCGCAGGGATCTGTGGGATCAGGCGGCGGCACGGTCACGCCCTCGCACTCCGATGTGCCAGTGCCACGCACCAGCAGCGCCGTCGCCGCAACTGAGCCGCTCGCCGGAGGCTGCCGACGGCAGGTGATGACAGAGGGCCGGCATGCGGCAAGCTGGCCACCGCGAGCACGCCAGGCATCGCGGGCGCGGTCATCCGCCCGCATCCTGCGCCGGGCGCTGCTTGCGAAACAGGGTGCGCGCCGCCCTGCTCGCCTCGTCGAGCGACGCGCAGACCGATCCATCCAGCACCAGCACCCACGCGTGCACCGCCACGAACCGGAACACGCTGTCCTGCCGTATCGCGGCACCGAGAAAGACTCCGTCGGCTTCGATCACGTGCGACTGCAGCATATCGATCTCCTTAACCCGCTCACCGCAGGCACAAGGCTGGACGCCGGCGAACGGACCCGGTCGGTGCGCAGCGCGGCTGCTTGCAGGCGACCACACGCATCCGGCAGCCCCAGATCCATCGCGTCCGGCAGTTGGCAGAACTGTGCATACAGATATGCACGATGTAAATGTGTATTTTCCTGTATAACCCGTCGTAATCTGGTGATTTAACGTGTGATGGAACCGGGCCCGGCCATGCAGGGCAGCCTGTCCCGCCTTGGCGGGATGACCCGGCATGACCGGAGCGGCGGGAGGACTGCCACCCGCCGCCCCGGCCTGGCGCCCGCCCTGATCCCATGCGCATGGAGACCACGCCGATGCATCGCCGCACGCTCCTCGCCTCGCCCCTGCTGGTGCCGGCCGCGCTGTTGGCCGCACAGGAACGCGCGAAGGCCGCCGAACTCACCCTGCTCAACGTGAGCTATGATCCGACGCGCGAGCTGTACCGCGAGTACGACCGGATCTTCGCCCGGCAATGGCAGGCGTCGAGCGGGCAGGCGATCAGGATCCGCACCTCCAACGGCGGTTCCGGCGCGCAGGCTCGCGCGGTGCTGGACGGGCTGGAGGCCGACGTGGTGACGCTGGCGCTGGCGTCCGACATCGACGCGCTGGCCGCCCGTGGGCTGCTGGCGAAGGACTGGGCCACCCGGCTGCCCGATGGCGCCACGCCGTCGGTCAGCACGATCGTGTTCCTGGTCCGCAAGGGCAACCCGAAGGCGCTGCACGACTGGCCGGACCTGGTCAGACCTGACGTTGCCGTCATCACCCCCAACCCCAAGACTTCGGGCGGCGCACGCTGGAACTACCTGGCCGCCTGGGGCTGGGCGCTGCACCAGGACGGGGGCAGCGAAGCGACGGCACAGGCCTACCTGCGCGCGCTGTTCCACCAGGTTCCCGTGCTCGACACCGGCGCGCGCGGTGCCACCAACAGCTTCGTGCAGCGCGGCCTTGGCGACGTGCTGCTGGCCTGGGAGAACGAGGCGCTGCTTGCCCGCGAAGAGCTCGGGCCGGACAAGGTCGACGTCGTCTACCCGTCGCTGACCATCCTGGCCGAGCCCCCGGTGGCGGTGGTCGACAGCGTGGTGGACCGCAAGGGCACGCGGGCGGTCGCGCAGGCCTACCTCGAGCATCTCTACACCCCAGAAGGACAGGAGCTGCTCGCCAGGCACCACTATCGTCCGCGCGATGCGGCCGTGCTGCAGCGATACGCGAAGCAGCTGCCTGCCGTGCCCACGTTCGACGTCGCGAGCCTGGGCGGCTGGACCGCGTTGCAGCAGAAGCACTTCGCCGACGGCGGAGTGTTCGACCAGATCTACACGCCAAGCAGATGACCGCGATCCGCCTCGAAGCCGCGACGGTCTCGCCGAGGAGGGTGCGCGCGCGCCGCGTCCTCCCCGGCTTCGGCCTCAGCCTGGGCATGACGATCGCCTGGCTGACGCTGATCGTGCTGGTCCCGCTCTGCGCTCTCGTTCTGCGGCCCTGGACGCTCGGCGTGTCCGGCGTGCTCCACTCGCTGGCCGATCCGCGCGTGCTGTCGGCACTGCGCCTGAGCTTCGGCATGGCCTTCGCGGCCGCGCTGATCGACCTGCCGCTCGGCCTGCTGCTGGCCTGGGTGCTCGTGCGCATCCGCTTCCCCGGCCGGCGCCTGCTCGACGCCCTGCTCGACCTGCCGTTCGCACTGCCCACGGCGGTGGCCGGCATCACCCTTACGGCGTTGTACGGTCCCAACGGCTGGATCGGGGTGCCGCTCGCCCGGCTGGGGATCAGGGTCGCCTACACGCCGCTCGGCATCCTCGTGGCCCTGGTGTTCGTCGGCATCCCCTTCGTGATCCGCACCGCCGAGCCGGTGCTGCGCGACTTCCCGCGAGAGATGGAGGAGGCGGCCGAGACGCTGGGCGCGCGGCCCTGGCAGGTGCTGGCGCGCGTCGTCCTCCCGGCGCTGGCGCCGGCGCTGCTGACCGGGTTCGCGCTCGCCTTCGCCCGCGCGACCGGCGAGTACGGTTCGGTGATCTTCATCGCGGGGAACATGCCGATGCGCAGCGAGATCGCGCCGCTGCTGATCGTCATACGCCTGCAGCAGTTCGACTACGCCGGGGCGGCGGCGCTGGGTCTGGCGATGCTGCTGGCGTCGCTCGCCTGCCTCGCGGCGGTCTCGCTGCTGCGCCGGCGTTTGCCGATCGGCATCACGTGAGGCGCGCGAAGCGGGGCGGGGCCATGCGCGCGCTCGCGGTGGCGGCGGCGCTGGGCATCGTCGCGGTGCTGTTCGTGCTGCCCCTGGCGGCGGTGTTCGTCGAGGCGCTGCGCCACGGCGCGACGGCGGCGCTCGCCTCGCTCGCCGATCCCGACGCGCTGTCGGCGATCCGCCTCACGGCGGTTGTCGGCCTGATCAGCGTGTGCGTGAACACCGTGTTCGGCGTCGCCGCCGCCTGGTGCCTGACGAAGCACGACTTCCGCGGCAGGTGGCTGCTGGTGACGCTGATCGAGCTGCCGCTGAGCGTGTCGCCGGTGATCTCCGGGCTAGTGTGGATCCTGGTGTTCGGCAGCCAGGGCTGGCTCGGCGGCGTCCTGCGCGCCTGTGGGCTGCAGGTGGTGTTCGCGACGCCGGGCATCGTGCTGGCGACGCTGTTCGTCACCTTCCCCTTCGTCGTGCGCCCGCTGCTGCCGCTGATGCAGGAGCAGGGGCGCCAGCAGGAGGAGGCGGCGGTGCTGCTGGGCGCCGGGCTGTGGCAGACCTTCCGCCACGTGACGCTGCCCAACATACGGTGGGGCCTGTTGTCCGGCGTGCTGCTGTGCAATGCCCGCGCGATGGGCGAGTTCGGCGCCGTGTCCGTCGTGTCCGGCCACATCCCGGGCCTGACCGAGACCATGCCGCTGCGCATCGAGTCGCTCTACAACGACTACCAGGGGCCGGCCGCCTTCGCCATGTCGGCCCTGCTTGCCGGCCTGGCGCTCTTGACGCTGGCGGCCAAGGCGGCTCTGGAATGGCGCACCGGACGGCGGAGCACCCTTCCCGCGTGAGCATCGAGCTTGAAGGCGTCAGCAAGTGGCACGGCGCCGCGCGGGCGATGGACGACGTCACCCTCAAGGTCGCCACGGGCGAGCTGGTGGCGCTGATCGGGCCGTCCGGCTCGGGAAAGACGACGGTGCTGCGCGTCATCGCGGGCCTCGAGCGCAACTATGCGGGGATCGTCCGCATCGGCGGCAGGGATGTGTCCGAGGTCGCGGCACGCGAGCGACGCATCGGCTTCGTGTTCCAGAACTATGCCCTGTTCCGGCACATGAGCGTGGCCAGCAACATCGCGTTCGGCCTGCGCGTGCGCCCCCGCGCCGCCCGTCCTGCCGCCTCGGCGATCCGCGAGCGCGTCGCCGAGCTGCTGGATCTCGTGCAGATGGGCGATCTCGCCGCGCGCTTCCCCGACCAGCTGTCCGGCGGACAGCGGCAGCGCGTGGCGCTCGCACGGGCACTGGCGACCGAGCCGGCGGTGCTGCTGCTGGACGAGCCGTTCGGCGCCCTGGACCCGCCCATTCGCAACGAACTGCGGCGCACGCTGCGCGACCTGCATGATCGGCTCGGCCTTACCACCGTGCTGGTCACGCACGACCGCGACGAGGCATTCGAGCTGTCGGACCGCGTCGCCGTGCTGGGCGCGGGACGCGTGCAGCAGGTCGGCACGCCCCAGGAGCTGGACCGGCGCCCCGCCAGCATGTTCGTGTTCGAGTTCCTGGGCGAGAGCATCCGCATCGGCGGCCAGGTCCGCGGCGGCGTGTTCCGGCCCGACGCCCTGCCGCTTTCCCCGGTCGCGACGACGCTCCCGGACGGCACCGCACTCGCAGTGATCCGGCCGGGCGAGGTTACCCTCGACCCCGCAGGCGGCGAGGGGCGCGTCGTCTCGGTCCAGAAGCTGGTGGGCACGACCCGCTATGGCGTGGTGCTGGCGGAGCACCACCTCGCCGTTCTCGCATCCCCCAAGGACCCGGAACTGCGGATCGGCCAGAGCTGCGGCGTGGGCCTTGCCGAGGCCAGGATCATCCCCGGCTAGCGCCCGCCCCGGCCCGGTGCCGGCCGCGGCCTCAGACCAGGCCGTGGCGCGGCGGCGCGCGGCCGTTCAGCGCCCAGTCGCCGACGACGGCATACTTCCAGCGCACTGGATCGTGCAGCGTGTGGACGCGCGCGTTGCGCCAATGCCGGTCATAGGCGTTGGGCTCGAGCGTGACGCGGGTTCCGGCGAGCTCGAACAGCCGGCTGCTCGCCTCGAGCGCGATCTCGGTGGTCAGCACCTTGGCTTCCGCCACCGCGACCGACGCTTCCGCGACGCTCCGCTCGCCGGGCTCCGCGATCGCGCGGTCCACCGCGTCGGCCGAGCGCTCGAGCATCGCCTGCGCGGCGTGCAGCGCGATCTCTAGCCGGCCCACCATCGCCAGGGTGAACGGCTCGTCGGCGGCGCGGTCGACGCCCGCGTCGCGCCACGGGCGCGCAACGTCGCGCACCAGCGTCTTGGTGTCCTCGACCGCGGCCACGGCGATGCCACTGTCGATGGCGGCCTGGATGATCTGCGCGACGGGCCCGTTCGCGACCGGCTGGTCGCGCGTGCGCCAGGTCTCGATGACCTCGAGGTCCGACACGAACACCCGGTCGAGGGTGACCGTGCCGCTTGCCGTGGTGCGCTGGCCGAAGCTCGACCAGTCGTCGACGACGGCCAGGCCGGGCGCGCTTCTCGGAACGATCGCCGTCAGTCGCCGTCCATCCGCGTCGCTGGCGCCCACGGACACGAAGTCGGCGAACAGGGCGCCGGTCGAGTAGAACTTGCGCCCGTTGATCTCCCAGCCATCGACGCCGTCGCGCCGGCTCCGGGTGAAGCGGGTCTCGAAGTCGTGGGCGGTCTTGCGCGTCATCTCCGCGAGCGCGTTGCCGAAGCGTGCGCCGCCCAGGATCAGGTCGAAGAAGTGCCGCTGCTGCTCCTCGCCGCCGACCGACTGCAGCAGGAAGGCGACGCTGAGATGGTTCTGCGGGATCTGGCCGATCGAGGGATCGGCGGCCGAGATGGTCTCGATGACCTTCGCGATCGTGCGGTAGGTGGCGCCGATGCCGCCGAAGCGCCGGGGAACACCGATCGCCCAGAGACCGCTCGCGCTGAAACGCTCGATCTCAACGTCCGGCAGGCGGCGCGTCCGGTCACGCTCGGCGGCACCCTGCGCGAAATCCGCGGCAAGGAGGCCGGCGGTCCGGATCGCCTCCGCGTCGCTGGCGATCCGGTGGGCAACCTTGCGGTCGACGACCAGGGGCTTGTCCTGAAACACGTTGATCCTCCGAACACCTAACCGAAAATACGACCTGAATTGTGGTTTAGGTCAAATCACGTATCCAGGCCGGTGTATGGACGGCGGCGATGCCGGGTTCGGCGGAGCTTGGCCGCGTGTGGCGCGACCGTCAGCGCGTCCTGGGCTCCAGGGGGGAAGGAGCCGCCGCAGCCCGGTTCACCCTGACGAGCGCTGCCACGTGCATGGCCAGCGCCTCGCACTGCCTGCGGATGTCGGGCACCGCGGTGATCTCCCAAAACGCCCCCTTCGTGATCGGTCCGGCCGCGAACAGGCGACGGGAGATGGCGCCCTCGCGGTTCAGCGTCGCGCAGCTGCCAGTGACGTCGAGGCCGAGGCGCAGCGGGTCCGGCCGGACCAGCCCGTCGCCGAGCAGCGAGCGCACGAGCGGGTGCCGGACGCGCGCGTAGTCCGCGCCGGGACCCGCGCAGTTGATCACGCGCGCGGCCGACACCTGTTCCGGCCAGCCGTCGCCGCGCGACAGGTAGGTGGCCTGCGCGCGCCCGTCGGGCAGCCTCGCAAGCGCGCGCAGCCAGCCGGCGTGCACCTCGAGCTGCCCGTCAACGCGCGCCGCATCGAGGCGCCCGGCCACGGCGGGCGCCATCCGGTGGCGATGGACGTCCCACCAGCGGCGCAGGTGGCGCAGGAAGCGCTGCCGGTCCTCGGGCGAGAGCGCCTGCCACAGGTCCACCGTGAACGGCCGGAGGCCGTCGATCACGCCGTGCCAGGCGCCCGGCCCCGCGCGTCGGGCCGCGTGCCGTATGGCGCGCATCAGCGGCACGAGCCGCGTGGGGAGAGCAGGGGCCTCCACGGCGGCGGACGGCCCCGCGTGGCGCTGGGGCAGCAGCCCGCGGCGGGACAGGGCGTGGATCCTGCCCCGGTGCCCCCGGTCCAGCAGCGAGACCACCATGTCGACCATCGTCAGGCCGGTGCCGATCAGCAGCACGGGGGCGTCGGGATCAAGCCCCTCCAGGGCATCCGGCGCCCACGGATCGGGGCGATACAGCGGGCCGTCGTAGAAGGCGGCGTCGGCCAGATGCGGCGGCTCCGGCGGGAGATTGCCCACCGCCAGCACGACGATCCCGGCGCTCAGCCTGCGATCCCGATCCAGGGTC
>CAXSHC010000003.1:0-3835 GCA_964236745.1 uncultured Acetobacteraceae bacterium | reverse complement strand
CTCAAGCGGGCCAGCGCTTTCAGTCAGCCGGGTCGCCTCGCCGCGGACCAGGGTCAGCCGGTTGCCCAGTCCCGGCCGGCGCAGCTCGCGCTTCAGCAGATCGCGCACGTAGGCGCCGTAGGAGCGTCGGGAGACGAAGCATCCCGGCGTCGCGTCGGCGGACTCCTGGCTGCCGGGCGGCTGCGCGCGAAGCCATTCCAGGAAGTCGAGCGGGCTGTCGTGGAACGCGCTCATCCGACCGGCGGGCACGTTCAGCCGGTGGCTGGCATTGCCCGTGGAGTACGCCTGCCCGCCGCCGAAGCGCGCGTTGCGCTCGATCAGGACGACCCGTGTCGGCGCGGGACAGTGACGCAGCAGGTGCAGGGCAAGCAGGGTGCCGGAAAACCCGGCGCCGACGATCGCGACAGTGGACTCGCTCATGCCTGTCTCCGTGCAAGGGCCACCCGTCCGGAGGCGACACCGCCCCCGCAGGCAGCCTGGGAGGTTGTCTCTTTCCCGACCGGCAACGCGCAGCACGTCCGGCCGACACCGGACTCCCCTGTGGCGCCTCACGTGGGGTCACCATCAGACCGGTTGTTCCACGGCAGGCACTCACGCGCCAGAGCAGCGTGGTTTTTACCATAGGACTTTTCCGATCTGTGGTTCTATCAATGCCCCGCCACGGATCGTTGTACCCCGTGCGCCGTCGGAAAGGCGACCATGCCCATGCCAAGCCATGCCCCGAGCCTGCGATTCATCCGTCACCTGCTGGGGGGGCTTGCCCTTGCGGCCTGCATCGCCGGGCCGGCCAGGGCGGACAGGCCGCTGCGCATCGCGGCCACGCCGGGACCGATGGCGGACATCATCCAGTTCGCGGCCGGCCGCGCGAGGCAGCAGGGCCTGAATGTCGAGGTCATCGAGTTCTCCGACTGGAACACGCCGAACCAGGCCGTGGCCGACGGCAGCGCCGACGCGAACCTGTTCGAGCACATCCCGTTCCTGGACGACGCGAACCAGGCGCGCGGCTATGGCCTGGTGGCGGTGGCGCCGGCGGTGGTAATGCCGATGGCGCTCTTCTCCCACAGGGTAAAGAGCTTCGACCAGGTGCCGGACGGGGCGATCGTCGCGATCGCCAACGACCCGGTGAACGGAGGCCGCGGCCTGCAGCTGCTGGAGAAGGCCGGCCTCATCACGCTGCGCCCCGGCGCCGGGGACAAGGCGGGCGAGGACGACATCCTCGCCAACCCCAGGCACCTGAGGTTCACCGAGCTGGAGGCGCCGCAGCTGGCGCGCTCGCTGGACGACGTGACCCTGGCGCAGGTCAGCATGACCTACCTGATCGCGTCCGGCGGCGACCCGCACACGGCGCTGCTGACCGACGGGGCCGGCAACCTGCACTACGCAATCCAGTTCGTTGCCCGCCCGCAGAACAGGGCCGACCCGCGCCTCGCGAAGTTCATCTCGATCTTCCGTTCGCCGGAAGAGAAGGCGTACATCACGTCGCGCTTCGGCGATGCGGTCGCGCCTGCGTGGTAGCGCGCGAGGCGCCCGTGGCGCAGTGCGCCGCGCCGGACCGCCACATGCCGTCGCCAGGGGCGTTTCCCCGCCCGGTGCAGGAACGGAACGGGCCGGACACCGCGGTCGTTCGAGTGCCCACGGCCCTGCCAGGCCCGGTCCTGCGCGTGGATGGCGTGTCCCGGCGCTTCGGCGAGGTGAGGGCGCTTGACGGCGTCTCGCTGCAGGTCGGGCGCGGCGAGGTGCTGGGCATCATCGGGCGCAGCGGTGCCGGCAAGTCCACCCTGATCCGTTGCCTGAACGGGCTTGAGCGCCCCGACGCGGGAAGGGTCGAGTTCGAGGGTCACGACCTCTCGCGCCTCGACGAACGCGCGCTGCAGCCGCTGAGACGCCGGATCGGCATGGTGTTCCAGCATTTCAACCTGCTGTCCGCCCGCACTGTCGCGCAGAACGTAACCCTGCCGCTGCGCATCGGCGGCATCGCCCGCAAGGCCCGCGCGACCAGGGTGCGCGAGCTCCTCGACCTGGTCGGGCTGCCGGACAAGGCGGGTGCCTACCCGACGCAGCTCTCCGGGGGCCAAAGGCAGCGGGTGGGCATCGCCCGCGCGCTTGCAGCGGGGCCGTCGCTGCTGCTGTGCGACGAGGCGACCTCGGCGCTTGATCCCGAGACGACCCGCGCCATCCTCGCCTTGCTGCGCGACATCAACCGTCGCCTCAACCTCAGCATCGTGCTGATCACCCACGAGATGAGTGTCGTCCGTGCGATTGCCGACACCGTGGCGGTCATGGAAGCCGGGCGCATCGTGGAACAGGGACCTGTGGGTGAGGTCCTTGCCGCGCCGCGCCATCCCCTGACCCAACGCCTTCTGGCTGGAACGCGCCCGGAGTTGCCGGGCCCGCTTCACGAGAGACTCCGGGACCATCCGCATCCGGGCAGCGGCAAGGCCGTGCTCCAGGTCGACGTGCGAGGAGCGCAGGCGGGCGAGCCGTTCATCGCCGAGCTGTTCCGGCAGGTCGGCATCCCTGCCGCACTGCTGCACGGAGGCGTGGAGGTGATGCGCGACGAGCCGGTCGGACGGCTGTTCCTGGCCGTCGCGTCGCAGGACGCCCAGGTCGCGTGCGGCTTCCTGGCGGCACGTGTCGCGGCCGTAAAGGTGCTGGGCCATGTCGCTGCCGATGCTTGACGCCCTGTTGCGGGCCACGTGGCAGACGCTGTGGATGGTCGGCCTGTCCGGAGCGATCGCGGCGGGGGCCGGGCTGCCGCTGGCGCTGCTGCTGGTTGCGACCCGTCACGGCGGCATCCTGCAGGCCACGGCGGTGAACCGGCTGCTCGGCGCGCTGGTCAACGCCGTGCGCGCCGTACCCTTCATCGTGCTGCTGGTGGCGCTGATCCCGCTGACGCGGTTGCTGGTCGGCACGTCCATCGGGATGGATGCCGCGATCGTGCCGCTGGCGATCGCGGCGACGCCGTACTTCGCGCGCGTCGCCGAGGTGTCGCTGCGCGAGGTCGATCCCGGCCTGATCGAGGCGGTGCGCGCGATGGGTGGAAGCCGCTGGACCATCGTGCGCGAGGTGCTGCTGCCCGAGGCGCGTCCCGGGCTGATCGCCGGCTTCACCGTGACGCTGGTGACCCTGATCGGTGCGTCCGCGATGGCCGGTGCGGTCGGGGCAGGAGGCCTCGGCGATCTCGCCATCCGCTACGGCTACCAGCGTTTTCGTACCGACGTGATGGCCGAGGTGGTGGTGGTGCTGATCGCGATGGTGGGCGCCCTGCAGTGGGCCGGCGACCGGCTCGCGCGTCGCTTCGACCACCGCTGATGGTAAGCACCTCGGTGGCCAGGCGGGTTGCGCCCGAGGTGGCATGGCGTCGGTTCCCTGAAAACCCCTTCAATCACGGCAGGATCCTTCAAGGGCGGGCCGTTGGCGAAACCCTTGTCCGCATCCTGCATCCCCGGCGCGGACCAAGCTCATGACCCGACAAATGCGGCTGAACGCCTTTTCCATGAACACGGTCGGGCATGTCTCACCTGGTCTGTGGACTCATCCCCGCGACCGCTCGACCGACTACAACAGCCTTGCGCACTGGATGGATCTGGCGCGCCTGCTCGAGCGGGGCTGCCTAGACGGGCTGTTTCTCGCCGACGTGC
This sequence comes from uncultured Acetobacteraceae bacterium, assembly GCA_964236745.1. Lineage (GTDB taxonomy): Bacteria > Pseudomonadota > Alphaproteobacteria > Acetobacterales > Acetobacteraceae > Lichenicola. The sequence goes on along the minus strand of CAXSHC010000003.1, from coordinate 194 downwards.
TGGGGCCATACGATGTGTTCGGGTCGAGCCCGGACGCTGCGTTGCGCCGTGCCGCTCAGGTGCCGCTGGGCGACCCGATGCTGCTGGTGCCGGCGATGGCGGCGGTGACGCGACACCTGGGGTTCGGCATCACCTCCTCGCTGAGCTACGAGCCGCCCTACCTGCTGGCGCGCCGGCTCTCCACACTCGACCAC
>CAXSHC010000002.1:16380-28769 GCA_964236745.1 uncultured Acetobacteraceae bacterium | reverse complement strand
GACCAGCGCCCGACCACGCGCGCCAGCCGCTGGTCCTCGCGCGCTTCCGCGCCGAACGCCTTGACCACGCCGTTGCAGGTGATCGCGTCGGCCAGCACCGCGCCCAGCCGCGTGTCCCAGCCGTTGGCCAGCCGCGCGGACGGCGCCACGTAGAACAGCGTCATCGTCACCGACAACGCGGCGAAGCCGATCGAGCCCAGCCCCAGCAGCAGCCCCATGACCGGCCAGCGCAGCGCCAGCACCACGGTGGTGCCGGCCAGCACGCACAGCTCGGGCAGCAGCATCAGCAGCAGGGTGTCGTCCAGCATGTCGACCGCCCACATGCCGCGCGTCAGCCGACGCACGGTGGAGCCGGCAAAGGTGTTGGCGTGCCAGTCGGTGGAAAAGCGCTGCACCCGGGCAAAGGCGGTGCGGGCGATGTCGCCCATGATGCGCACGGTCAGCCGGGTGATGCCGATAAAGGCGAGCCGGCGGCCGAGCACGCTGACCAGGCCCAGCGCCGCCAGGCCGCCCAGCATGAGCTGGCTGTGGTGCAGCGCCGCCCGGGCCTCAGGCGGACGGTGCACGCCGGCGCCGAGCAGGTGCGGCGGCAAACGGGTGACGTCGTCCACCAGCCGCCCGGCCAGGATCGGCGTCACCACGTCGGTCAGGGTGGCCAGCACCATGCCGCCGGCGACCACGGCCACCAGCAGCGGCCGGCGGCGCCAGTGCCCGAACAGGAAGCCCAGCACGGCGACAAAGACGCTGCGGCCGCTTCCCCTGGCGGCGGACGCCGCACGCGCGGGGTCAGGCTCGGTCACGATGGTGCATCACTCCACGCAAGGCGCGCCGGGCAGGCGCCGGCGGAGGATCAGGGCGGGCGCGAGCCGCAGGAGATCGCGGACACGAGCGCCGCGGGATCGTGCGGACGGGCATGGCGTGCCGCAGCACTACCTTCCGGCCCGCCATCACCCGGCCGTCTCGCCGGGGATAGCGGCCGGGGGCGCAGCGTGTCCAGGAACAAGGTCGTCAGCACCGGATCGAGGCGCCGCCCGGCTTCCGCTTCCAGCCGTGCCACCGCCGCGTCCAGCAGCCGCGGCTCGACCGACCGGCCGCGCGGAAACAAGGCGGTGGCCTGGTCCGCGATCGCGGCGATCCGCGCTGCAAGCGGGATCTGCGTGCCGGACAGGCCGTGCGGGTAGCCGGTGCCGTCCCAGCATTCCTGGTGCCCGAGCGCCATCTCCGCCGCGCGCTCGAACAGCGCCGACTGCCCGCCGCCGAGCAGGCGGGCGCCGATCACCGGTTCCCGACGAAGCAGGCGGCATTCCGCCTCGTCCAGCGGGGCAGACTTGTGCAGAAGGCTGTCCGGGAGAGCGATCCGGCCGAGATGGCGGAAGGGTGCCGCATGCTGCAGCTCGCGAGCCTCGACCGGTCCCAGGCCCGCGAGCAGCGCCAACTGGTGCACGACGCGGTCCCCGTCCTCAGACGCGCCGGCCGGCTGCCCGTTTCCGGGTCGGGCCAAGGCAACGAGCCGGTCCAGCACCTTCGCTTGTTCCAGCGCGTGCCTGCGAACACCATTCACGCGCAGGAACCCAGCGATCCGGAGCAGCCAGGCGCCCAGGCAGCCGTAAAGCGACAGTACCAGGTCCCGCGGCAGTAGAAAGACCTTGTCGGCCGGGTGCGAGCCCACAAGCATCAGCAGTGCTGCGGTGCAGGCGACGACACCCAGCGGCCGGACCAGGCCTGCCGTCCGGTCGCCGCCGGGGCGTCCCGTCCGGGGCGCCTGCGGGCCGTGTCCGGAAACGTGCAGCCCGCGCAGGCTGGCCAAGCCCGCAAGCAGCAGGGTGACCAGACCTGCGAGTTCGGGTGGATTGATGATGTGGAACAGGACATGCCCATCGAAGGGCCACATCTTGGTTGACATGTCCGGCTGTACTCACAACCCAGGGTGGAGATGTAATCTGCAACATCGTCACGGGGACGTAAATCGCGTTTCGCCACCTGCCTTCGGAATCCCGCCGCGGCATCCGGAAGTGCCACACTTGACGGATCCGGCCGAGGCCGCTCCGCTGCCGCATCACGCGGCGCGGGCGCGTTGGCCAACAAGCGGGATCGAGACATGAGCGGCATCGCGTCGGCACCAAAGGGCGGCAAGCCCGCCGCCTTGCGTTCGATGACAAAGGCGGAGGTCGCGCAATTCATCGCGGCCCTGGGAGAGACCAACCCGGAAGGCCAGACCGAGCTCGCCTTCGGGGATGCCTACAGCCTCCTGGTGTCGGTGGTGCTGTCGGCGCAGGCGACCGACGTGTCGGTCAACAAGGCGACTATCGGGCTGTTCGCGGAGGCACCCGACCCGGCGGCGATGCTGCGTTTGGGCGAGGAAGGCGTCGCGCGACACATTCGCGCGATCGGGCTGTGGCGCGGCAAGGCGCGCAACGTGGTGGCGCTGTCGGCGGCCCTGCTCGCGCGGCACGACGGGCAGGTCCCGTCCGACCGCGAGGCCCTGGAAGCGCTGCCGGGCGTCGGCCGCAAGACCGCCAGCGTGGTGCTGAACGTGGCGTTCGGCGAGGACGCCATGGCGGTGGACACGCACATCCTGCGTCTCGGCAACCGCACCGGGCTGGCGCCGGGCGCCACGCCGCGCGCGGTGGAGGACGGGCTGGTAGCGCGCATCCCACCGGCGATGCTGCGCCCGGCGCATCACTGGCTGATCCTGCACGGGCGCTACGTGTGCAAGGCGCGGGCGCCGGAATGCTGGCACTGCGTCGGCCGCGACTGGTGCCAATATCCGGACAAGCGGGACAAGCCGAACCGCTGAGCCGCAGGATGGGTACCGCTACTCTGTCATTGCGAGCGGCAAAGTGGGACGCGGGGTGGCGGCGGGTGCCGCACGGGGCACCCAGGGCCGGTCGCCGCGGCTGCCCTGGGCGCTCCGCACCGTTACCCCGCCGGCGCCGATCCACACCGCCTGCGGCCCTTCCCGCCACACGGTAAAGCGGTCGATGTGCGGCACGCCGGGGCATGCGCCCTGCGCCGGCGCCGGGGAAATCAGGAGCGACAGGTTGTCGCAGTCGCCCGGCTCCAGCGCCGGCGGCGGCTCGTCCTCGTCCGGCTTGCGCTTGCCGCCGGTCGGGTCGCGCAACAACATCACCGTGCGCCCGTGCCGCACCAGCAGGCAGGCGGCCGGGTTGCACACCACATCTCCCGACCCGTCGACCCCTCCGGCGTCGGGAAACGAAACGATGCCGGCCGGGATCGCCCAGGCTTTCTGCCAATCCGACAAGGTGATCGGGTCGGTGCGGGCACCCTGCTCGACCAGCATGGTGCGGCCGTCGCGAAGTGCTACCAGCTGCGCGTCCGCCGACACCAGCAGGTCGGGCTGCCGCACCAGCCAGGGCGAGGCGAACCCCAGCGCGATCGGCAGCAGGCCCAGCAGCCGCCAGCGCCGTCGCCACAGGCATAGCCAGCACAGCCCGAAGCTGACCAGAAGCAGGCCCCACGCGGGAGACGACGGCACCGGCAGGCTGGCGGCGGGAAAGGCGGCCACCCCGCGCGCCAGCAGCAGGATCAGGTCGATCCCCGCCCCCATCGCGCGAAGCATCGGCCAGTCCAGCCCGAACGGCATCAGCAGCAGCGACAGCAGGCCCTGCGGCATCACCCAGAACGCGGTCAGCGGCACCGCCACGAGGTTGGCCAGCACGAAGTAGAACTGCACCCGGCCGAAATGGAACGCGGCAAAGGGAAGCGACGCGGCGCCGGCGACCAGGCTGGTGAAGAACAGCTGGAACACGTGCAACGCGATCTTGTTGCGCAGTCTCGGTCCCTGCAGCCGGCGGATCAGCGGGCGCGCCGCCTCGTAACCGGCCAGAAGCGCCAGCACAGCGGCAAAGCTCATCTGGAAGGCGACGTCGAGCAGCACCGCCGGCGTCAGCAGCAGGATCAGCCCGGCAGCGAAAGCGAGTGCCCGCTGCGACACCACGCGCCTGCCGATCACCAGCCCGAGCATGGCCACCGCCGCCATCGCCAGGCTGCGCAGGCCGGGCAGGTGCAGCCCGGTCAACAGCATGTAGAAGCCGCCCGCGGCCAGCGCCGCCAATGCCGCGATCTGACGGCACGGCAGCCGCAGCGCCCCCCATTCCCACATCGCCAGCCCCGTGCGCACCAGCGACAGCGACAGCCCCATGACGATGCCCAGGTGCAGCCCCGCCACCGCCAGCAGGTGCGCCAGGCCGGAAGCCGCAAAGGCGTCGCGGTCGGCCTGCGGGATCGCGCTGCTCAGCCCGGTCAGCAGGGTGGCAGCGACGGCGCCGCGCGGCCCGGGCAGCACCAGCTGGATCCGGTCGGCGACCTGTTCGCGCAGCCGGCGCAGCCCCACCATCGTTCCGCGCTGCGTCCCGTGCGACAGGACTGCCACCGGTGATAGGGCCCTGCCGGAGCCGGCCAGGCCGGAAAAGAAGGCATCGCGCTGCAGGTCGCGCCCGGACGGCAAGTCCGGTGGCGACGGCGCGCGCAGCAGCGCGCGGATGCGCACCAGGTCGCCGGTGGCAAGCGTCGTCGCGTCGTCCGGACGAAGGCGCAGGCGCAGCACGCGTGGCGTGGCGATGACGGCGGCGGGATGGGTGTCGCCCAGGCTTGTGGTGCCAGGGCTTGTGGTGCCGTGGCTCGCGGCGGTCCGGTCTTCCTTGCGCGGGGCCAGCGCGATCGCCACCCGGTCCAGGGTCACGCGCCGCTGCCCGTCCATCATCACGTCGATCGCCGTGATCCGTCCGGTGGCCAGCGCCGCCTTGCGCGGCAGGAACGGCATCGGCGGCATGCGCCGGGTGTCAAGCTCCGCCGACAGGAAGCCGATCGACAGCGCCAGAAACGACGACGCCGCCGCGTGAGCCAGCCGGCTGCGCCGTGCCAGCGCGAACAGGACCCCCGACAACGCGGCGAGCAGCACGCCGGCAAGCAGCGGTGGCTCGGTGCCCAGCGCGAAGTAGCACAGGACCCCGGTGCCGAGGCAGGCCGGCAGCCACAGCACGAGACGGTCGCGATCGGCTGCCACCCCGTCGCGCAACGCCGTCCGCCCTCGCGACAACAGCGAAGGGAAGCGGGAGGTGTGGCGCCTGACGAGCCGGGACAGGCCGGAAACGGGAACCGCAATTCGTTGCACAACCTGAGGTTTAGCGGGATGCTCCACGTTGCGCCAGCCGATTGATCCGGCCGGCCGGCCGCCCTACGAGGAACCCCATCGCCGTGTTAGGAACCCGGTTCATGACCGTCCGCACGCGCTTCGCGCCGAGCCCCACCGGGTTGCTGCATGTCGGCAACGCCCGCGCCGCCTTGTTCAACTTCCTGTTCGCCCGACACCATGGCGGCCAGTTCCTGCTGCGCATCGAGGACACCGACCGCGAGCGCTCCACCCAGCACGCGGTGGACGTGATCCTGGACGGGCTCGACTGGATGGGGCTGAACCCGGACGAGCCGCCGGTGTACCAGTCCACCCGCCAGGCGCGTCACGCCGCCGTGGCGCTGGAGCTGCTCCAGGGAGGCCAAGCGTATCGCTGCTACTGCACCCCAGACGAGCTGAAGGCGATGCGCGAGCAGGCCCAGGCCGAGGGCCGGCCGCCGCGCTACAACGGCATGTGGCGCGACCGCGACCCGTCGAAAGCGCCGGCGGGGGCGCCGTTCACTGTGCGCCTGCGCGCGCCACAGCAGGGCGAGACCGTGGTGCACGACCTGGTGCAGGGCGAGATCCGGGTCAACAACGCCGAGATGGACGACATGATCATCCTGCGCGGCGACGGCACGCCGACCTACCTCCATGCGGTGGTGTGCGACGACCACGACATGGCGATCACCCACGTGATCCGCGGCGACGACCACATGACCAACACCTTCCGGCAGTCGCAGATCTACACGGCGATGGGCTGGGAACGGCCGTTGTTCGCGCACCTGCCGCTGATCCATGGGCCGGACGGGGCCAAGCTGAGCAAGCGGCACGGCGCGCAAAGCGTGGTCGAGTTCCGCGAGCAGGGGTTCCTGCCCGAAGCGCTGGACAACTACCTGCTGCGGCTTGGCTGGGGACACGGCGACGCCGAGGTGCTGGGGCGCGACGAGCAGGTGCGCTTGTTCGACCTGGACGGCGTCGGCCGCTCGCCGTCGCGCATGGACTACGCCAAGCTCGGGCACCTGAACGGCATCTGGCTGCGGCAGGCCGACGACGACCGGTTGGCGGCCGACGTGCTGGCCAGACTGGCTGGGCGCGACGGGCTGGTGCTGGACGCCCTCGCGGCGGAGCGGATCCGCGCGCTGATGCCCGGGCTCAAGGAGCGGGCGCGGACCCTGGTGGAGCTGGCCGACGCGGCCGCGTTCCTGGCCAGGCAGGTGCCGCTGCCGTTTGACGCCAAGGCGAGCTCCCTGCTCACCCCGGACGCGCGCGAGCTGCTGCGCGGGGTGGCGGCCGAGCTGGCGCTGGTCGAGCCGTTCGAGGCCGCGGAGATCGACGCGGCGCTGCGCCGCTTCGCCGAGCGCGAGGGCCGCAAGCTGGGCCAGGTGGCGCAGCCGCTCCGCGCGGCGGTGACCGGCAGCAGCACCAGCCCGGGCATCGACGCCACCGTGGCGGTGCTGGGCCGTGACGAGACCATGGCGCGTATCGGTGCGGTGCTCGGTGGCTGAGGCCGCAGCCCCGGCCGAAGGGCGTAGCCGTGGCGGCGGCTATTTCGCGGATGGCGGCGGGCGGCACCTGCTCGGGCTGCAGGGCATGCACCCGACGCGGATCGAGCCGTTCCTGGACCTGGCCGAAAGCTACGTGCTGCTGAACCGGTCGCGGAAGACGCAGCGCGACCTGCTTCGCGGGCGCACCCTGATCAACCTGTTCTTCGAGGACAGCACCCGCACACGCACCTCGTTCGAGCTGGCCGGCAAGCGGCTCGGCGCGGACGTGATCAACATGACGGTGTCGACCTCCTCGGTGAACAAGGGGGAAACCCTGCTCGACACCGCCGCCACCCTGAACGCGATGCGCACCGACCTGCTGGTGGTGCGCCACGCCCAGTCCGGGGCCCCTGCCCTGCTGGCGCAGAAGGTGGACGCGTCGGTGATCAACGCCGGCGACGGCACGCACGAGCATCCCACCCAGGCGCTGCTGGACGCGCTCACCATCCGGGGCGCTGCGGTCGGCTGGAAGGGCTGACGGTGGCGATCTGCGGCGACGTGGCGCATTCCCGCGTCGCGCGCTCCAACATCCACCTGCTGACCGCGATGGGCAGCCAGGTGCGGGTGGTGGGGCCGCCCACGCTGATGCCGTCGGAAGTGGAGCGGCTGGGGGTCAGCGTGCACCACGACATGGACCGGGCGCTGGAGGGCGTCGACGTGGTGATGATGCTCCGGCTGCAGCGCGAGCGCATGAGCGGCGGGCTGGTGCCGAGCGAGCGCGAGTACTTCCGCTTCTTCGGCCTCGACACGGTGCGGCTGAAGCGCGCCAAGCCCGGCGCGCTGGTGATGCACCCGGGTCCGATGAACCGCGGCGTCGAGATCGACAGCCAGGTGGCCGACCATCCGGAGCAGAGCGTGATCCAGGAGCAGGTCGAGATGGGGGTCGCGGTGCGCATGGCGGTGCTGGACCGGTTGTCTCGGGGGCGATGGAACAGTTAGGATCGAAACGGAAGCACAACGACAAGGCGGGGTCATGCGGCAGGGTCATGCGGATGCCGTTCGGCGCGACCCGAGGTTTACACGCCGACGCGCTCCGCCGAGGCGTTCTGCCGACGCGTTCCGGGCCGAAGCTGCTTCGCCCGCTTCGCGCAGGCGGCCTACGGTTCGGCACCACCCGGACCGGAACCGAGATGAAGAACGATGCCCGCCGACCCGGGGGGTGGCGGTCGTTTGTCAGGGGGCTGGCGCACCGCAATGCGCCGATGGCTCGCGATCCTGCTGCCGTTCGCCGTCGGATTGCGCGTCCTGCTGCTGGTCTTCCAGCTCCATTCCAGGCACCACCCCGCGCCACAGCAGGCAGCAACGCTTCCGGCATGGCCGCCGTCGCCCGGGGAAACGCTGCGCTTCGACACGGGAAGTCAGGCAATCGTCGATCAAACCGCGGGAGCGCGGCATGATCCGCTTCCCGCCGCCCTGCTGAGGAGCGACCACGCTGCCATGCCCCCAAACACCGGCTGCCTGCTCGATCCGGCGGCAGTGGCACGCCATGCGGCTCGCTGATCCTGGTCTCGCGCGATGCGGCGGGATGCTGGCTGGGCGACTGGGGCGGCTCGTCCACGGTGTCGTTGATGGACGAGGCGGATGTGGACGATGCTCCGGCGGAACGCCGAATGGAAATGGCCGTTCTCGACGCCGAGGATTGCGGCAGCGACGTCCGGTTGCAGTTGTCCACGCCGGTGCTGCACGTCCTCGTCAACGAGCTCGCCGGCCTGCCGCCGCCGCTTCCCGGCCCGCCGGGATCCTCGCGCGAGCTGCATATCCGGGTGGAGCAGCCGGCGCCGTGACAGCCAGCGCTGCCGCCCGGACTATCTTCAGGATGCCGACAGCCGCCTTCTGTCCGGTCGGGCGCCGGTGTAGCCTTTGTCGAACCACCACTGACGCGATGCCTCGATGACCCCCGCCTCCATCCTGCTGTTCGACCGCGTCCGGCTGATCGACCCGGCGGCCGGAACCGACCGGCCGGGCCGGCTGCTGGTGCAGGACGGGCTGATCGCCGCCGTGGACGGGCCGGCGGACGGGGTGCCGGACGGTGCCACCGTGATCGACGGCCAGGGCGCGGTGCTGTGCCCGGGGCTGATCGATATGCGGGTGGCGTTGGGCGAGCCGGGGCACGAATACCGCGAAACCATCGCCGAGGCGGCGCAGGCGGCGGCGGCAGGCGGCGTCACCACCGTGGCGGCGCTGCCAAACAACCTGCCAGCGATCGACGACCCGGCGCTGGTGCGTCTGTTGCGCGCGCGCGGCGAGGAAACCGGGTCGCTGTCCATCCTGCCCTATGGCGCGGTCACGCGCGGCTGCCGCGGCGAGGAGATGGCCGAGCTCGGGCTGCTTCGCGAGGCGGGTGCTGTCGCCTTCACCGACGGCACGCGCGCCATCGCCGACGCCCGGCTGATGCGCATGGTGCTGTCCTATGCACGCGGCTTCGGGGCCATGGTGGTGCAGCATCCGGAGGACCCGGCGCTGGCGCGCGGCGGCGTCGCCACCGAAGGCGAGCTGGCGACCCGACTCGGCCTGCCCGGCATTCCGGCGGCGGCGGAAGCGATCCTGGTGGCGCGCGACCTCAGGCTGGCGCAGCTGACCGGCGGTGCGCTGCATCTGGCGCACGTGTCGACGGCCGAGACCGTGGCGCTGGTGGCGCGCGCCAAGGCGGACGGCATCCGCGTCACCTGCGATACCGCCCCGCCCTATTTTGACCTTAACGAGACCGCGATCGGCGACTTCCGCACCTATGCCAAGCTGTCGCCGCCGCTCCGGCCCGAAGCCGACCGGATGGCGATCTGCGCCGCCCTCGCCGACGGCACCATCGACGCGGTCGGCTCCGACCACGCGCCGTGCGACCCGGACGACAAGCGGTTGCCGTTCGCGCAGGCGCGCGCCGGGGGCGTCGGGCTGTCCACCCTGCTCGGGGTGACGCTGGCGCGCGTGCATGACGGGGGCATGAGCCTGTCTCGGGCGCTGGAGCTGCTGACCGCCGCCCCGGCCCGGCTGCTCGGCAGCGGCGCCGGACGGCTGGCTCCGGGCGCGCCTGCGGACCTGTGCCTGTTCGATCCCGAGCGCGCCTGGAAGGTGGTCGCGGGACAGCTGCCGGGCCACGCCCAGAACACCCCGTTCGACGGGCGGGCGCTGGAAGGGCGCGTGCTTGGCACCTGGAAGAACGGGCGACGGGTGTGGGGATGAAGGGCGCATGAATGGCGGAGCGTTGGGCGACGGAATCGTGCTGCTGGCGGGAGCGGCGCTGTTGTCCTACCTGCTCGGCAGCATCCCGTTCGGGCTGATCCTGACCCGGCTGGGCGGCGCCGGCGACATACGCCTGATCGGCTCGGGCAACATCGGCGCCACCAACGTCCTGCGCACCGGCAGGCGGGGGCTCGCCGCCGCCACCCTGCTGCTGGACGGGCTCAAGGGCGTGGCGGCGGTGCTGCTGTGCAAGCTCGCCCTGTTCCTGCTGGCGCCGGAAGCGGCGGCGGTGGCCGCCGTGTGCGTCGTGCTCGGGCACTGCTTTCCGGTCTGGCTGCGGTTCCGCGGCGGCAAGGGGGTCGCGACCGGGCTGGGTGCCGTGCTGGCGCTGGACTGGCGGGCGGGCGCGATCTGTTGCCTGGTTTGGCTGTTGGTGGCGCGGCTGAGCCGGATCTCCTCGGCTGGCGCCCTGGCCGCGTTCGTGCTGCCGGCGCCGCTGCTGCTGGCCCTTGGCGACTGGGGAGTGGGCGGCTGGGTGGTGGGTGCGGTGCTTCCCTGGGCCGGGCTTGCGATCACCCTGATCGTGTGGGGGCGGCACCACGCCAACATCGCCCGCCTCCTGTCCGGCACCGAGCCGCGCATCGGCGGGCGCCCGGCATGAACCGCATGCCGCTCGGACCCATGCTGCGGCTGATACGCACCGAGGGGATCGGGCCGATGGGGTTCCGTCGGCTGATGCAGCGCTTCGGCGGCGATGCGGAGGCGGCACTCGACGCCCTGCCTGGCCTGGCCCGCGCCGGCGGCCGCGACGCACCGCCTTCCGTTCCCAGCCAGGGCATGGCGGACGCGGAGATCGAGGCGCTCGACCGCCTGGGCGGACGGTTCCTGGTCATGGGCGAGCCGGACTACCCGCCGCTGCTGGCCCAGCTCGGCGACGCGCCGCCGGTGCTGGCGGTGCTGGGCGATCCCGCGATCCTGCACCGGCGCTCGGTGGCGATCGTCGGCGCGCGCAACGCGTCCGCGGCCGGCCTGCGCATCGCCGAGGCGCTGGCGGCGGAGCTCGGCAGCGACGGGCTGGTGGTGGTGTCCGGTCTCGCCCGAGGCATCGACGGCGCAGCCCATGCCGGCGCGCTGCATGTCGGCCCGACCGTGGCCGCGATCGCGGGCGGGCTCGACCGGCCGTATCCGCCGGAGCACGCATCGCTGCAGGAGCGCATCGTGGTGCGCGGCTGCGTGGTGGCGGAAGCCCCGCTCGGCACCGCGCCGCAGTCGAAGCACTTCCCCCGGCGCAACCGCATCATCGTCGGGCTGTCGCTGGGCTGCGTGGTGGTGGAAGCGGCGCCGAAATCGGGCAGCCTGATCTCGGCCGAACTGGCGCTGGACTATGGCCGCGAGCTGTATGCGGTGCCCGGCAGCCCGCTCGACCCGCGCTGCCGCGGCTCCAACGACCTGCTGCGCCAGCGCCACGCCCACCTGGTCGAGAACGCCGCCGACGTGCTGCGCCACCTGCCGGACCTGACGCCGAACCTGGGGCCCACCGGCTTCGCGGAGCCGGCGTCGGGCTGGGGCACGGAAGCGCCGGAACCCTGGGGACCAGCTCGGCTCGGTGCGCGACGCGCTGCTGCGGCTGCTCAGTCACACCCCCACGCCGGTTGACGATCTGGTGCGTCGCTGCCAGTTCTCGATCTCTGCCGTGCTGGCGGTGCTGACCGAGCTGGAACTCGCAGGACGTGTGGAATCCCTTCCCGGAAACCGCATCGGACTGCTGGCGGACCGCTTCAGGCCGGGCTGACGGCGCAGCCGGGGGTTGTATGACCCCTGATCCGGACCCGGAGTGTTCATGGCCGACGTCGTCGTTGTCGAATCGCCCGCCAAGGCGAAGACGATCAACAAGTACCTGGGCGACGGCTTCACGGTGCTGGCCTCGTTCGGCCACGTCCGCGACCTGCCGCCCAAGGACGGCAGCGTCCGTCCGGACGAGGACTTCGCGATGGACTGGGAAGCCGACGAGCGCGGCAACCGGCAGATCGCGGCCATCGCCAAGGCGCTGAAGGGCGCCAAGACGCTGTATCTCGCCACCGACCCGGACCGCGAAGGCGAGGCGATCTCCTGGCACGTCCGCGCCATGCTGGAGGAGCGCAACCTGCTGCGCGGCGTCGACGTGCAGCGCGTCACCTTCAACGAGATCACCAAGAACGCGATCCGCACGGCGATGAAGGCGCCGCGCGACCTCGACATGCCGCTGATCGAGGCCTACCTGGCCAGGCGGGCGCTGGACTACCTGGTGGGCTTCACCTTGTCGCCGGTGTTGTGGCGCAAGCTTCCGGGCAGCCGCTCGGCCGGCCGGGTGCAGTCGGTGGCGCTCCGGCTGATCTGCGAGCGCGAAGCCGAGATCGAGGTGTTCCGGCCGCGCGAGTACTGGTCGGTGCAGGCGCAGATGACCACGCCGGCGGGTGCCCCGTTCACCGCCCGGCTGAAGCATCACGACGGCAGGAAACTCGACCAGTTCGACCTGCACGACGAAGAAAAGGCGC
>CAXSHC010000002.1:5044-16370 GCA_964236745.1 uncultured Acetobacteraceae bacterium | reverse complement strand
GCGCTGGCTGCCAAGGCGGCGGTGGAAGCGGGGCAGTTCTCGGTGCGCTCGGTGGAACGGCGCAAGGTCAAGCGCAACCCGCCGGCGCCGTTCACCACCTCCACCCTGCAGCAGGAAGCCAGCCGCAAGCTGGGGCTGGGTGCGCAGGCCACCATGCGGGCGGCGCAGCAGCTCTACGAGGGCATCGAGCTCGACGGGGAAACGGTCGGCCTGATCACCTACATGCGGACCGACGGCGTGCAGATGGCGCGCGAAGCGGTGGAAGCGATCCGCGGCCACATCGGCGAGGCGTTCGGCCGCGACTACCTGCCCGGGATCGCGCGGGAGTACTCGACCAAGGCCAAGAACGCCCAGGAAGCGCACGAGGCGGTGCGTCCGACCGACGTCGCGCGCACGCCGCAGCAGATGGGCCGCTATCTCGGCGACGAGCAGCGCCGGCTCTACGAACTGATCTGGAAGCGCGCGGTCGCCAGCCAGATGCAGTCGGCCGAGCTCGACCAGGTGGTGGTGGAGATTGCCGAGCCGGCCGGCCGGACCACCTTGCGCGCCAACGGCTCCATCGTCGCCTTTGACGGCTTTCTCAAGCTTTACAGCGAGGGACGGGACGACAGCGATGCGAAGGGCGCGGAAGACGAGGATAGCCGGATGCTGCCGCCGATGCGCGAGGCAGACCCGCTGAAGCGCGGTGCGGTCGCGGCCGATCAGCACTTCACCCAACCGCCGCCGCGCTTCTCCGAGGCGTCGCTGGTCAAGAAGATGGAGGAGATCGGCATCGGCCGGCCTTCCACCTATGCCTCGATCCTGACCGTGCTGCGCGACCGCGACTATGTGCGGCTGGAGAACCGGCGCTTCATCCCGGAGGATCGCGGCCGGCTGGTGACGGCGTTCCTGACCTCGTTCTTCGAGCGCTACGTCGATCCGCAGTTCACCGCCGGGCTGGAAGCGCAGCTCGACGACATTTCCGACGGCCGCGCCGACTGGCGCGCGGTGATGGCCAAGTTCTGGGAAGCGTTCTCGCACGCGGTGGCGCAGACCAAGGACCTCAAGATCTCCGACGTGATCGACGCGCTCGACGCCGATCTCGGTCCGCACTTCTTTCCCCAGCACGCGGACGGCACCGATCCGCGCACCTGTACCGCCTGCGGCACCGGGCGGCTCGGGCTCAAGCTCGGCCGCTACGGTTCCTTTATCGGCTGCTCGAACTATCCCGCCTGCCAGTTCACCCGCCGGCTGGTGGTGGACGCCAAGGAAGGCGAAGGCGGCGAAACCCTGAAGGACGGGATGCGGGCACTCGGTACGCATCCCGGAACCGGCGAGGAGATCACCGTCAAGCGCGGGCCGTGGGGCTTGTACGTGCAGCAGGGCGAGCCGGACCCGAACGACAAGAAGGCCAAGCCGAAGCGGGCCACCCTGCCCAAAGGCTTCGAGGGCGACACCGTCACCCTGGACCAGGCGGTGGGCCTGTTGTCGCTGCCGCGCCTGGTCGGGCTGCATCCGGAGCTGGGCGAGCCGATCGAGGCCGGGATCGGCCGGTTCGGGCCGTACGTGAAGATGGGCGCCATCTTCGCCTCGCTGGAAAAGGACGACGACATCCTCCAGGTCGGCATGAACCGGGCGGTGGACGTGCTGGGCAAGAAGCTGGCCTCGGTGCGCACGCTTGGCGATCACCCCAAGGACCGCGAGCCGGTACTGGTGCGCAAGGGGCGGTTCGGGCCCTATGTGCAGCACGGGCAGGTGGTGGCCAACCTGCCGCGCGACCGCGCCATGGAGGAGTTCACCCTGGACGAGGCGGTGCCGCTGCTGGCGGAGAAAGGCAAGCCGCTGAAGCCGCGCGGCAAGAAGGGGGCGGTCGCCAAGGCGAAGCCGGCGAAGAAGGTGGCCAGTGCCGTGGCCGACGCGGCGCCGCCGAAGCCGCGGCCGGCGCGCGCAACGTCGAAGCCGGCAGCCAAGCCCGCGGGTGGCAAGACGTCGAGAACAACCGCCAAGCCTACCGCCAAGCCTGCGGCAAAGGCGGCCGCGGCCGGCAGAACCGCCGCCAAGACCCGCGCCTGATGCCAGAACGGCCGCCGGCGGACCTGCCGGCCGCGCCGGACGGCGACGCGGAACCACGCCCGGCCTCCGGGCTGCCGTCGCGCGAGGCGATCCGCCGCTTCGTGTCGGAGTCGCCGGGCCGGGTCGGCAAGCGCGAGGTGGCGCGCGCGTTCGGGCTCGGGCCGGAGCACCGCGTACCGCTGCGCGACCTTCTGAAGACCCTGGAGCGCGAAGGCGAGCTCGCTCCCGCAGGCGCCCGTCGCTTCGCCCCACCGGGCCGCCTGCCGGAAGAAGCGGTGGTGCAGGTGGTCGGCATCGACAACGACGGCGACGCCCTGGCGCGGCCGGTCGGCTGGGACGGCGCCGGGCCGCCGCCCTCGATCGTCATGCATCCCGAGCTGCGCGGGCGCACGGCGCTGGCGCCGGGGCAGCGCGTGCTGGCACGGCTGAAACCGATCGGACACGGACGCTACCAGGGCCGTACCATACGCCGGCTGGATGGGAGGCCCGGCCGCGTGCTCGGGGTGTTCCGCCCGCTACCTCCGGACGACGCACCGACCAGGCGCGGCCACCTCCCCGAGGCCGGCCGGGTGGTCCCGACCGACCGGCGGGTCAAGGCGGAATGGAGCGTGCCGGCCGGCGAGACCGGGGACGCGGAGCCGGACGAGATCGTGCTGGCCGAGCCGCTGCCGCAGATGGGGCTGGGGCTCAAGCCGGTGCGTGTCGTCGAGCGGCTGGGGCGCATGGGCGAGGCGCGCTCGGTGAGCCTGCTTTGCCTGCACGCGCACGAGATCCCGCAGCACTTCCCGGTCGAGGCGGTTGAGCAGGCGGAAGCGGCGACCGCCGTGGACCTGTCCGGGCGCACCGACCTGCGCGCGGTGCCGCTGGTGACGATCGACGGCGCCGACGCACGCGACTTCGACGACGCGGTGTTCGCCGAGCCGGACCCGGACAACCCAGGCGGCTACCGGCTGGTGGTGGCGATCGCCGACGTGTCGCACTACGTCCGCGTGGGCTCGGCGCTGGACCGGGAAGCGCGGCTACGCGGCAACTCGGTTTATTTTCCCGACCGCGTGGTGCCGATGCTGCCGGAAGCCTTGTCCAACGGCTGGTGCTCGCTCAAGGCCGGGGAGCCGCGCGGCTGCCTGTTTGTCGAGATGTGGATCGGCGCGGACGGCGCCAAGCACGCGCACCGCTTCGGCCGCGGCCTGATGCGCAGCGCCGCCCGCCTCACCTATGAGCAGGTGCAGGCGGCGCATGACGGCGCCGACGCCCCGCCGGAGGGATCGCCTGGAGAGCTGCCGGAAGAGCTGCTGCGCAGCCTGTATGGCGCGTTCCGGGCACTGCTGCTGGCACGCACCCGACGCGGCACGTTGGACCTCGACCTGCCGGAACGCAGGGTGGTGATCGAGAACGGGCAGGTGGCCGCGATCGTGGCCCGCGAGCGCCTGGACAGCCACCGGCTGATCGAGGAGTTCATGGTGCTGGCCAACGTGGCCGCCGCACAGGAGCTGGAACGGCTGCGGCAGCCCTGCATGTTCCGGGTGCACGCCCCGCCGTCGCCGGAAAAGCTCGAAGCGCTGCAAGCGTTCCTGGACACGCTGGACATCCCCCTCAAGCCAGCGGGCGAGATCCGTCCGGCCGACCTGGACGCGGTGCTGGAACGGGTCGCCGGCACCGAGCAGGCGCCGCTGGTCAACGAGATGGTGCTGCGGAGCCAGTCGCAGGCCGAGTACAGCCCCGACAACATCGGCCATTTCGGCCTGGGGCTGCCGCAATACGCCCATTTCACCAGCCCGATCCGGCGCTACGCCGACCTTCTGGTGCACCGGGCGCTGATCGCGGGGCTCAGGCTGGGCGGCGACGGGCTGCGGCCGGACGACGGCGCCGGCTTCGCCGACACGGGCACGCACGTCACCGCCACCGAGCGGCGTGCGGCGCTGGCAGAGCGCGACGCGGTGGAGCGTTACATCGCTGCACACATGGCGGACAAAATCGGCGCGACCTTCGCCGCGCGCATTTCGGGCGTGACCCGGTTCGGGCTTTTCGTCACATTGTCAGAAACCGGGGCCAGTGGTCTGGTGCCGATCTCTTCCCTCAGCTCTCTTTCCGCCCCCTCCGGGGCTGACGAATCCTGGATGCACGACGAAGCGGCACATGCGCTGATCGGCAGACGAAGCGGCGTCGCGTATCGCCTGGCGCAAGCCATGGCGGTGCGTCTGGTCGAGGCGGCACCGCTGACCGGCGGCCTGCTGTTCGCGATCGGCGACGATGTGCCCGTCGCGTCGGCGCGTCAGCCCGACCGGCGTCCGGACCCGCGTCTCCGGGGGCGCGGCAAGCGCGTTCCGTGAGGATCGGTCGTCCGGGCCCGGCCGTCGTCAGGACGGGAAGGCGGCCTGCGTGGTCGCAGCACGGGATCCGGCCTGGATCCGGGGGCAGCGGCCGTACCGGCAGGCGCCTCGCGTTCTGCCTCGTGTTGACCATGCTTCTGCTCGCCGCCGCCGCCGCCCAGACCGGACGCGCCGAACCCGGTCCCGCCCCGGTGCCCCCCCTGGACCAGGCGCTGGCCACCAGCGTGATCGAGACCGCATTGACGGTGCTGCAGCCGCGCACGCTGGAGCCGCACACCGTGCAGCAGCTCACGGTGTGGGGGCTGAACGGCCTGACCGCGATCGATCCGGATCTTACGGTGGAAGGCATCGGCACGGCCGGAAAGCCGATCCGGCTGTCCACGCCGCGCGGCGTGCTGTTCGAGCGCACCCCGCCGGCGGCCAACGACGCCGGCGGCTGGGCCCGGTTCGCGGTCGGCATGGCGGCGGCGGCCTGGACCGGCTCGCCCACGATCCGGGGCGCCGGCCAGCAGGCGGTGATCCAGAGCTTCTTCGACGAGCTGTTCAACCACCTCGACCCATACTCGCGCTATGTGGCGCCAGCACCCGCCGAGACCGAGCGCACCGCCCGCACCGGCGGCACCGCGGAAGCGGGCTTCAGCGTGGTGCGCCAGGGCCGGCTCCTTGTGGTGTCGGCGGTCAACACCAACGGGCCGGCCTGGGTGGCCGGGATCTCCGTCGGCATGCGCCTCGTGTCGGTCGACGGCCAGCCGGTGCGCGGCCAGGAGCCTGACACGGTGGCGGCCATGCTGCAGGGCGAGCCGGGAAGCACCGTGGTGCTGGTGGCAGCCATGCCCGGCCACCCGCCGGCGCGCATCCCGGTGGTGCGCGCGGCGATCCCGCCGGAAACCGTGTTCGCCTTCAGCAACGGCGACATCGTGGTGGTCCGCGTGACCGGCTTCTCCGCCGACACCGCGCAGGAGGTGAGCCAGTTCCTGGAGCAGGCCATGCAGCGCGGCGACGGCAAGCCCGGCACACCGCTGCACGGGCTGATCTTCGACCTGCGCGGCAACCGCGGCGGGTTCCTGCAGCAGGCGGTGACCACGGTGGCGCTGGTGCTGGACCACGGCGTGGCGGTCACCGCCAAGGGACGCGACCCGCAGGCCAATCACGTATGGGCGGTGCAGGGCGGCGACCTCACCGAGGGCGTGCCGATCGTGGTGCTGGTGGATGGCCGCACCGCCAGCGCCGCCGAGATCATGGCGGCCGCCCTTGCCGACCACAGGCGGGCGGTGGTGGTCGGCAGCGCTACGCTGGGCAAGGGGCTGGTGCAGTTCATCGCCCAGATGCCGGATGGCGGTGAGCTGTTCGTCACCTGGAGCCGGGTGCTGGCGCCGCTCGGCTGGCCGCTGCAGTGGCTGGGGGTGATCCCGCAGGTGTGCACCAGCCTCGGCCAGAACAGGCTGGACCAGCAGCTGCAGGACCTGGCCGCCGGCACCTTCGACGAGCGCGACGCGGTGGTGCAAAGCCGGAAGGCGCGCTCACCGCTGCCGGTGGCGCGCATCCTCGACCTGCGCGCCGCCTGCCCCGCCGCCATCGGCACCGATGCCGACCTGGACGCCGCGCGCGCGCTGCTGGACACGCCCGGCGCCTATGACGCGGCCCTGGTGCCGGTGCTGGCCGGGCCCATGGGGGTGCCGTGAGGCAGGCGGGCGCATGACGGAGCCGCGGCTGAAGGCCGGGCTGTGGGCGAGCGCCGCCCTGCGGCGCGCGCACCAGCTCGGCCGGTCCGGCATGGTGCTGCGGCGCGGCGACGCGGATGCCGGCGGTATCCTGGTGGTGCTGCGCGACCGCGACGGACGCATGGTGGTGCTGGCGCAGGCACGCACCCTGGACGGCGAGCCCGCCTGGACCCGCGGCACCGGTGCGGTTCCGGTCGACCAGGAAGGCGCCGACGCTTATGTCGCGCGCCAGCTCGGCCGCGATCCCGACCTTTGGGTGCTGGAGATCGACGGCCCCGACCTCCTGCCCCCGTTCGAGGCGTTGATCGTGTAGGATAGGAGACGGCCGAACATGGATCGCCTCCGCGGACGTGCCACCTGTCGCGCGGCGCCGGGCTCGTTGCGGTCGCCGGTTGTAACGGTTGGGAAACCGGTTCCGCATGCGGCGCGTCCTGTCAGACGAGCATCCCCGACATCCATCCATCCGGAGTGAAAACAATTTCCGACGCCGTTCTGCCATCCACCATCCGACCCGCCACCCGCCGCCACACCTCCAGGCCGCAGGCGATCGTGCACCAGCTGTTCGCCCGCAGCCGGGCGGTGCGCAAGCTGACCGTGGGCACGCTCGCGACAATGGAGCTGGCGATCCTGGGCGGCCACAAGCAGCCTGCGCCGATGCAGCTGATCCGGCGCGTGCGGCGCGAACGCGAAAGCCTGCTCAGCGGCAACGAAGCGTTCATGATCCACTCGCTGGCGCGCGCGCAGCGTGCAGTGGGCGGGGTGATGGCCGAGGTCGGCGTGTTCCAGGGCTGCTCGGCCAAGCTGATCAGTCTCGGCGCCAGGCCGGACGAGCTGCACCTGTTCGACACCTTCGAAGGCCTGCCGGAACCGGACGGAGCCGAGCGGCGCTCGATGCGCCAAGGCCACTACGCTGCGTCCCTGGAAGCGGTGAAGGCGTACCTGTCGGACCAGCCCAACCTCGTGTTCCACAAGGGAATGTTCACCGGCGAGAACGTGTCCTGCGCGGACCGCAGGTTCTCGCTGGTGCATCTCGACGTCGACCTGAAGGACGGCACGCTGGCCTGCCTGGAATTCTTTTATCCGCGCATGCTGCCGGGCGGCGTGATCGTCAGCCACGACTACTCGTATCTGGGCGGCGTGCGCGAAGCCTTTGACGAGTTCCTGGCCGACAAGCCGGAGCGCGCGGTGGAGCTGCCGACCTCGCAGGCGATGCTGATCAAGAGCTGAATGCCCGACGCGCCGGCACGGGACGGTGAGGCTAGTGGCCGCCGGTCCCTGTCGTTCCGGCTCCGAAGTGGCCGTTGACCGCGGTGCTGGCGCCGGCGGCATCGGTGCCGCCGCTGTCGACGCCGGACAGGTGGCTCCCGACGGAAGCCTCCCCACCGCCGTGATGTGCGCTTGGCGTGTAGGTGCCCATGTCGCAGCCAGCCAGGCA
Organism: uncultured Acetobacteraceae bacterium; assembly: GCA_964236745.1. GTDB lineage: Bacteria > Pseudomonadota > Alphaproteobacteria > Acetobacterales > Acetobacteraceae > Lichenicola. The sequence continues at coordinate 8,832 of CAXSHC010000002.1, read as the reverse complement.
CAGCGGGATTAGGAAAAGGACACAGCACCGCGTCATCGCAGAAACTCCTCCGAAGAAGCCCGACCGGGGTTCCGGTCGGGCTCGCCTGTTGGTCAGAAGCGAACCTGGAGCTTGGCGTAGAAGTAGCGGCCGATCACGTCGTAGACGTTCGGATCGGTGTTGGTGGTGCCGTCGATCACCAGCAGCGGCGTCTTGTCGAACAGGTTCTGTATGCCCGCGACGAGCAGCACCTTCTTGAAGTTATAGGTGGCGACGATGTCGTGGTAGAATACCTCGTTGACTTTGTAGTACTGCGAGGTTTCCGCCACCAAGTCGTTAGAACCGTCGTTCTCCCTCATGCCGTCGATGTAGCGGAGGGTCCAGGCGAAGCTGAAAGGCCCTCTGCCGATTGTCGCGGTCGCGTTATCCCTGATCACGGGATAGGCCACGCCATAGAGGCCGGTGACCAGTCGCCCCTTGAAGTTCTGGAACGGGCCGTCCTTGGTCTGCTGCGCGGTGAAGCCGATGGTGTCGGTCAGCGCGTTGCTGAGCTGCAGGTTGAAACCGTGACGCAGGCGGATGAGGTAGTTCAGGTTGACGTCGATGCCGTTGGTGCGTGTCTCGCCCAAGTTCTGGTAGGGCGCGACCACGGTCGAGAGCTGGCCGACCGCAGTGCGCGAGTTGACCTGCGAACAGTAGGAGCTGCCGAAGTTGGCGCTGCCGTAGCACTGGTCGAGGATGTATTGTGTCGACAGGTAGCTGATCGAGTTCTCGATCTTGATGTGGTAGTAGTCCACGGACGCCGTGAAGTTCGGCACCCAGCGCGGCGTGAACACCGAGCCTATGGTGTAGGTACGTGCGGACTCAGGCTGCAGGTTCGGGTTGCCGCCGGTGATGGTCGGGACCTGCCCCGCCCCCGCCTGCTGGAAGGTCGAGGCGTCGAAGTTTTTGATGGCCCTGGCGCAGTTGTTTGCGACGATGCCTGACAGCGCGCCGTAGGAATTAACCTGGGCGCACGGATCGGTGCCGGCCGGGAAGCCAGTCGTGTTGCCGCCAAACGCTTCATATATCTGCGGCTGCCGCACCGAGGTGCCGATGTTGGCGCGGAAGCGGATGTCCTGCGTCGGCGACCAGTTCAGGCCGGCGCGCCAGTTCTCCACCGAGCCGAAGGTGCTGTAGTCGGACCAGCGCCCGGAGATGTCGGCGGACAGGTCCTTCGCTGCGATCAGGTTCTTCAGGATCGGGATGTTCAGCTCGCCGAAGATCTCGGTGACGCTGAAGCCGCCACCGGTCGGGCTTTCGGTGTTGGACAGCGACTGTCCGCTCTGGATGATCGGATCCGGATGATAGGCGCCGTCCTCGCCGCGATGCTCCATACCGACGGCCAGGCCGAGCGGACCATAGGGCAGGTTGATCAGCTTGTTGTTGGTGATCGACAGGTTCAGGTCGCGAAGCTGATAGTACGAGGTCGCGTGCGACGTGAACGACGCGTAGTTGACGCCGGCCGGGCTCAGCCCGCCATTGCCGAACGGGTTGCCGGGCACGCAGTTGCCCGTGCAGATGCCCGGGTTGTAGACGCCGGTGTTGGGGTTGGTCGGATCGGTCTGCTGGAAGCCGGCTTCCTGCTCCAGGTGCGCGAAGTTCACCTGGTTCGGCTGGTCGATGGTGTTGACCGCGCGGCCATAGGCGTAGGACGCGTCGTAGTCCCAGTTGCCCGTGATGTTGCCGCGAAAGCCGCCGTCGAACTGGTACACGTCCGCATGGGTCTGGATCTGGCGCGGGCCCCAGTCGATCGTCCGCTTGTACTGGTAGACGTCCTCGTTGATGCCCAGGGCCTCGGCGTAGGGGTTGCCCTGCGGGATCACGTAGAGCTGCGACCCGTCCACCGTTCCGGAAATCGGCTGGCCGGACAGCTGCTGGTACGTGTTCTTGTGGGTGTAGTACGCGTCGACATAGGCGGTGATGTGGTCGTTGATGTCGAAGTGCGCCGTGCCGTCCAGGTTGCCCTGCGTGTAGCGGCCGACGAGATCCTGGTCCGCGCCGTAGTTGTAGCGGCCGTTCGACACGTTCGAACCGTCAGCGCCACCGAGATAGGTGTTCTTGAACGGAACAAGGCTGTTGTTGATGTCCGTGCCGTAGCTCGCGGGGCCGTTGAGCGAGAAGATCCGGCCGTTCGGGGTGTATCCCGATCCGATGGTCAGGGCGCCCGGTCCTTCATCCGCCGAGATCACCGGGTTGGCCCAGTCGCGGCTCTTCTGCGTGACCTCGCCGGAGTCGAGGTAGGAGCCGGTCAGCGCGACGTTGCCGCGGCCGTGCATGAAGTCGAAGCCGGTGCTGTCCGAGATCAGGCCTTCGCGCGCGTCGCCGGACGCGCTGATGTTGCCGTTCGCGTTGAACTGCGAGCCGACGAAGTTCTTCTTGGTGACGATGTTGATGACGCCGGACACGGCATCGGCGCCGTAAATGGTCGTGGCGGCACCGGTCAGGACCTCGATGCGGTCGACCAGCGCGATCGGGATGGAGGAAAGGTCGACGCAGTCGTCGCCGTTGCCGTAGGGCGTGTGGACGAAACGCTTGCCGTTCACCAGGACAAGGGTGCGCGCGATGCCGAGGTTGCGCAGGTCCTGGCACTGCGAGCCGTTGCCGCCATTGTTGGTGCTGGCATAGGTGCCACTGGTGCCGCTCTGCGGTAGCTGGCGCAACACGTCCTGGATGGTGGAAGCATTGGACGCCTCGATCTGCTTGGACGTCAACACGACGACCGGCGACTCGCTTGTCAGGTTGTTGGTGCGCAGGCGCGACCCGGTGACGGTCACATTCTCCGCGGTCGGACCCTTGGGATTGCCGAGATTGCCCAGGGGCGCCAGGTCCTGCGCCGGAAGCGGCACGGAGCCGGGATTGGCCCCGACCGTGGCGCTGGACGTGCTGGCGGACTGCGCATGCGCGATCCCCGTGCCCGACACGGCGGCCAAAGCCAGCGCCGCCACTGACCCTTCCAGGACGCTGCGCAAGGTGAAGTGGTGACGTATCATCTTCAAAAAACTCCAGTCCGACCGCTCGGCAAGAAACGAACGAAGAACAGCCAGGACGCGGCAAAGCATTAACCCGAAGGCCCGTGCAACAAACGGTTCGTCGCGGAGCATGATCAGGCCCGGCAGACGCTGCTGTCGGATGCCGTCCTGGCAATTCCGGACCGTCTACCCGCCGTGAGCGTGTAACCGGTTCGTTACCTCACTTAAGGTCCTAACAACCCACCCATGCAATAGGCTCATGGCCTAGCTCGCGTCGCGCGAATGGAAATGTTGCAGAAAAGACACGACCTCGTCGCTGTCCCACGCGACGATACCTGATCGTCACGCCTCCAAACGACGCCGATGCACAGAACAAGGCGTCGCAGGCGCTTCTTCCTGGCAGAAAAACCGGTTACGTGCGACGGACAGGGGGCGGTCGCGGCCCGGCCGTGTGGTGGCATCGTGCGCCATCCCGTCCAGCCGCTGCGCACGCGAGGAGGCACGTGACGATGACAAGACGGTTCAGCTTGCTGGCGGGCGTCGCCTGCACAATGGCGGCGATGGCCACTTCCGCTCATGCGCAGCCGGTGCGGGGCCTGTACGTCGGCGTCGCCGGAGGCGGCAACCTGGCGCAGGACCAGACGGTGCGGCTGTCGTCGCAGCAGCCGAGCGGCAAGCTGCGCTTCGGCGCCGGCGAGGTCGGGCTCGGCAGCGTCGGCTGGGGCTTCGGCAACGGGCTGCGCGTGGAGGTCGAGGGCAACTACCGCAACGACCCGCTGCAGCACTTCCGCGGCACGC
>CAXSHC010000002.1:0-4944 GCA_964236745.1 uncultured Acetobacteraceae bacterium | reverse complement strand
GTGGAGGTCGAGGGCAACTACCGCAACGACCCGCTGCAGCACTTCCGCGGCACGCGCTTCCCCACCGTCGCCGGCGGCTCGGAGGAAAGCTACGGCGCCATGGCCAACGTCCTGTTCGACATGGATATCGGCAAGAGCTGGCTTTACCCGTATTTCGGCGCCGGCGCCGGCTACATGTGGTCGCACGCGAACGAGTACTACAGCGGCACCAACTACCCTTACGCCGAGCGCCTGGGCGGCACCGACGGCAACTTCGCCTACCAGGGCATCTTCGGCCTGTCCGTGCCGGTGCCGTGGGTGGTCGGGCTGTCGAGCACGCTGGAGTACCGCTTCACCTCCATCCTGGGGCCGCAGCGCTTCACCGGCGACGGCATCGGCGCGGAAGGCGCCTTCGGACCGAAGCCATACGGCACCTCGCGCGGCAACCAGGACATCACCACCAACTTCAACCATTCCCTGCTGCTCGGCGTGCGCTACGAGTTCAACCCCGCTCCGCCGCCGCTGCCGGTCCCGGCCGCCGCCGTGCCCGCCGCCCCGGCGCCGGCGGAAGCGCGCACCTATCTTGTGTTCTTCGACTGGGACCGTTTCGAGCTCACCGGACGCGCCCGCGAAATCGTGGCGCAGGCGGCACAGGCCTCTACCCATGTGCAGACCACGCGCATCGAGGTGAACGGCTATACCGACACCTCCTCCATCCACGGCGGCGATCGGGGGGCCCGCTACAACCAGGGCCTGTCCATCCGACGCGCGACCAGCGTGAAGCTTGAGCTGATCCACGACGGCGTACCGGCGAACGCCATCGACATTCACGGCTACGGCGAGGGCCGCCCGCTGGTCGCCACCGGCCCGAACAGCCGCGAGCCGCAGAACCGACGCGTCGAGATCGTCCTGCGCTAGCCGTCCCGCGCCGGGCCGGACATCTCACGCGACGCGGGCGGAGCGGCACACGCCGGCCGTAATGGCAAACGGTCCGGCTGGAACACGCGTCAACACGACGAGGTGCCTGCATCGCGCTTTCTTCCGGGGCCCGACGGAAGATCGAGGCCGGGCGGGCGGTGAACGCGCAGCACGATGGCCCTGGACTTCCGCAGCCCGGGCGCCGACGGCATGGCATCGCCCATGCCGCGCGGTTGACGTCGTTCGCACTGTTCAAGGCCGGTACTGATGCCGGAATCACCCACACAACGCCGCGATGCGAGCCACATAAGCCTGGAAGCAGGCTGGGCTGCTCCCCCCGAACGTGACCAAGCCTCACGCATCTCCATCGCTTCCGATCCGTTCAACGCCGGCATCAGGGAGTTCATCATGGCGATCTCGACCCGGCTGCACGGATGGATCGATTACGCGGCGGCGGTTTCCCTCGGCGGCTTGGCGCTTGCCGGCCCGCTATCCGGCCCAGCACGACGCGTGGCCGCCGTCGCCACCGCGGTTCCGGTCTGTGCCTTCCTGCTTACGGACTTCGAGGCCGGCTTGGTCGGGCTGATCGGCGTGCGCCGGCACCTGAGGTTTGATGTGGCCGAAGGCCTGCTGCTGTTCGGCGTCGGCGCCGCGATGCGTCGTCAGCCGACCGCCTCGCGCGCCATCCTTGCCTTCTATGGCCTAGCCCAGTTCGTCCTGGGGTTGTCGACCACCAAGACCGCAGAAAGCAGGCCCGGACAAGGCTCGGGCCCGATCGCGAGGCTGCTCGGTTCGTCCTAAGCGGACAGCCCGAGGCCTGTTGTCATCGAGCACCGAGGGCTTCCATAGACAGGAGCCGCGTCGAAACGTCGCCCAATGTCCAGGCCGGCGGCGCCGATTCCATCATCTGTTGCTCCCGCGCCTGCTTGAACTCGCTTATCTGGTATCTAGACGGCGACCAGTCATCAGGCAGGCAGGGGACGCCGCGAGGTCGGATAGGCCAAATCGCAACGTCCGATCACCCGACGAGGTGCCGCCGGGTCAGGCAGGAACCGGCCGGCCCTAGGTTAGCCCGGCGAACAGGGAAGTCGACAGGTAGCGCTCGGCGAACGAGGGCACGATCACCACGATCTGCCGTCCCTCGTGTTCGGGCTTGCGCGCCAGAACCAGCGCCGCGTGCAGCGCGGCCCCGGAGGAGATGCCGATCGGCAACCCTTCCATGCGCGCGCAGCGTCGGGCGGCAGCAATCGACTCCCGCTCCGACACGGTCAGCACGCCGTCCAGCGCATCCAACTCCAGCACGCCGGGAGAAAAGCCGGGCCCGATGCCCTGTATGCCGTGCGGGCCAGGCTCGTCGCCATTCAGCACCGCACTCTCGGCTGGCTCCACCCCATACACCAGCAGCCCCGGCCGGCGCGGCTTGAGCGCGCGCGCGATCCCGGTGGCGGTGCCGCCGGTGCCGATGCCGGCCACCACGATGTCCACGTCGCCGCCGGTATCGGCCCAGATCTCCTCCGCCGTGGTGGCGGCGTGGATGTCGGGGTTGGCCGGGTTGTCGAACTGCCGCGGCATCCAGGAATCCGGGGTGCTGGCCAGGATCTCCCGCGCGCGCGCGATGGCCCCCGCCATGCCGAGCCGCGACGGGGTCAGCTCGAGCTGCACGTCCATCAGCCGAAGCATCTTGCGCCGCTCGATCGAGGCGCCCTCCGGCATGGTCACGATCAGCCGGTAGCCGCGCGACGCCGCCACGAAGGCCAGCGCGATGCCGGTGTTGCCCGAGGTCGGCTCCACCAGCACGGTGCGGCCCGGAGTGATAGTGCCCTCGCGCTCCGCGGTGAGCAGCATCGCCGCCCCGATCCGGTCCTTGACCGAGCCGAGCGGGTTGAAGAACTCCAGCTTGCAGGCCACCCGGGCGAGCAGCCCGTCCTCCCGGGTCAGGCGCGGCAGGGCGACCAGGGGCGTGCCGCCCACCGTCTCGACGATGCTGCTGTAGATACGCCCGCGCGGTGCCGCAAATTCCGGTGCCGCGGCTTCTGCGGCGTCCACTGCAGCGTCCATATGCTTTCTTGCCATGTTGGTACATATAACACCGATCTCCATCGTGGATAAGCGGCGGTCTTCCTGCTATGCAGCAGTCGTGCCGTGCCTTGGGCGGCCCTTCCACGACTGAACGGAGACCGACCCGTATGCTGCTTCGGCGCGACAGGGCGATGATCGCGGTGCTCATCATGCTGGACGTGGCGTTCCATGCCGGCCGCGCCGGCACGGTCAGCGCGGCCGACATCGCCGAGCGCGCCGGGCTGGCGCGTCGGGGCATCGAGCCGCTGCTGCAGGGCTTGTCGCGCTCGTCGCTGCTGGAAAGCGTGCGCGGGCCACGCGGCGGCTACCGGCTGGGCCGGCCGCGACGCGACATCCGCCTGAGCGACGTGATCGAGGTGGCGGTGTCCGAGGACGCCGCCTCCGAGGACGGCCCGATCGGCGAGCTGTTCGCGCGCGTGGTCGAGCCGACCTGGCGCCGCTTCGACGACAGCCTGCGCGCGCAGCTACACGAGCTGACCCTGGACGACCTGGTGCGCCGCGCGGAAGGTGCTGGGCTGCGACGCCCCCTGGCAGAGCCGATCAGCTTCTCCATATAAGGCGGAGCGACGCGGCAGGGCTGCGCTTTCCAGAAACCACTGCCTTGCGTCGTGGTCCGGTTGACCCGCGTTGCTGGATCGTTTTCCATTCCGACCCGCTGCCATCGGTGCTGCCTTTGTTTGCGCCGGTGGCCGCCTGAGGAACATCCTGCATGACCATCCAGCTCGGCCAGATCGCGCCCGACTTCGAACAGGACACCACCAAGGGACGGATCCGCTTTCACGAGTGGCTCGGCAGCTCCTGGGGCGTGCTGTTCAGTCATCCGAAGGACTTCACCCCGGTTTGCACCACCGAGCTCGGCGCTGTCGCCAGGCTTGGGCCGGAATGGAGCCGGCGTGACGTCAAGGTGATCGGGCTGTCGGTCGACCCGGTGGACAGCCACCACCGCTGGGAAGGCGACATCGTCGAAACACAGGGTGCCGAGGTCGACTTCCCAATGATCGCCGATCCGGACCGCAGCGTGTCCACTTTGTACGGCATGGTGCATCCCGAGGCGGATCCAAACCTCACCGTGCGCACCGTGTTCATCATCGACCCGCACAAGAAGGTGCGTCTCAGCCTCACCTATCCACCTTCCGCCGGACGCAACTTCGACGAGGTTCTCCGGGTGATCGACAGCCTGCAGCTGACCGACGCGCACAAGGTGACCACGCCCGCCAACTGGAAGTCCGGCGACGACGTAATCATCGCGCCAAGCGTCAACGACGAGGCCGCCCATGGCCTGTTCCCCGAAGGCTGGACCACGCTGAAGCCCTACCTGCGCATGGTGAAGCAGCCGGCGGCTCGCTAGATCGTTCGACGTCCCCGACCGGCGGAGCCTCAGCTCCGCCCGGTGTTCCAGGATCACTGCCCGTGCCCGATCAAGCCATTCCCGTATCCAAGAAGCCTACCGGCGTCGAGACGCTCAAGCAGAGCAGCCACGGCCTGCGTGGGCGGCTGGCCGAGGAGCTGGCCGAGGGCGGCGTCCAGGTCAGCGAGGATGCCTACAACCTGCTCAAGTTCCACGGTAGTTACGAGCAGTTCGACCGCGACACCGCGACCGCGCTCAAGCAGCAGAAGCTCGAGAAGGACTACCAGTTCATGGTGCGCGTCCGCATGCCGGGCGGCGTGCTGACGGCCGAGCAGTATCTCGGGCTGGACCGGCTGGCGGATGACCACGCCAACGGCACGCTGCGCATCACCACCCGCCAGGGCATCCAGTTCCACGGCATCCTGAAGGGCGAGCTGAAGGCCTCGATCGCCGCCATCAACCACACCCTGCTAACCACCCTGTGCGCCTGCGGCGACGTGGTGCGCAACCTGATGACCACGGCGGCGCCGCGCCGCGATCCGCGCCACGACCGACTGCGCGCGGATGCCAACATGCTGTCGGCGGCGCTGCTGCCGCGCAGCCGCGGTTATCACCAGATC
>CAXSHC010000001.1:20392-36415 GCA_964236745.1 uncultured Acetobacteraceae bacterium | reverse complement strand
AGGTGGCGGGAAATAGGTCCTGCTGCCCCCCGGCGCAAGCCCAATACGCCACGGCAACCCAAAAAACCTTCCGTCGTCTAGTTGCCGCTCCCGGTGTGCGCAGGTTGAAAGACGGACAAGGCTTGCCGTGTTGCGGCGAGATCGTCGGCCGAGCGTGCCAGGTCACCAACCGCCGTGACCCGGGGCGCGGTGAGGAGGCGAAGCATGTCGCGTCGTGCCGGATCGGGAAAGCGTGGCGACCACAGCTTGTCCAACCGTTGCAGCGCTTCCTGTTGACCGCCATGGGCGACCGCACCGGCCAGGCGAAGCACCAGTTCCTCGCCTGCGGCGTCGAGCGGGCCCGCAGCGGGCAATCTCGAGGCAGCCATCCGGGACAGCGCATCCGCTTCGCCTGTCCAGTCGTGCTTTGCCGACAGCTCCCGGACACGCAGGTCATCCGCCTCCATGCCGTTCAACGGCACCAGGATCTGCAGCGCGCCATCGGTATCACCCTTTATGGCAAGCACCTTTGCGCGCAGCACGACGCGAGACGTTCCTAGATCCGGCGGAAGATCGGCGGCCTCGGTGGCGTCAAGCGCGGTCCGGGCCTCTGAAGCATCGTTCTGGTCCAGCTGGAGCTGTGCCAGCTGCAGGCCAAGCCGCGCCCGATCGTCGGCAGCACCCGCCTGCGAGATCGCCTTATTCAGGAAGCCGGCTGCACGATCAGGCAAATCCAGCCTAACCAGCCGTGCCGCCAGATCGATGGCGATCTTGGCGCCAGCCGCACCGCCCGGAACGAGATCCTGATTGCTTTCCAGCAGGGTCAGCTGCGTCATCGTATCGACCGCGGAAGCAGATGCATCGCCGGTCTTCGGCGCCACCATCTGCTCCAGCATGGCGCCGGCGACGCCGCGAAGCCGGTCGGCCTCGCTCGGAAACGTCTGGATGAGGTCGCGCATGGTCGACAAGGCTGCCGGCCAGTCGGATTGCAGCGCGCGCAGCTTCGCCACCTGCAGCCGGAGTGCCAGCTCCTGCCCTGCCATGCGCGCATCCAGGCTTTGCACCTCCAGCCGGTCCGCCGCCTCCTTTGGAGTCAGCAGATGCCGGTCGAGGCGGATCTTCACCGCCTCCTCCACCGCCCGCACCGACACCGCGGGATCGGGATCCGCCGCCAGCTTGTCGAAACGATCAAGCACTGCCTGCAGCTGCGCACCCTGGGCGGCGGCTGGCTTGTCCGGCCCGGCACCGGTCAGCTGCCCCTCGGCTTCCATCGCCTGGGCCAGCCCGACCTTGGCATCCCCCTTCAGTCCGACGACCAGCGCCCTTGCGGCCGGGCTGCCTCCCGAAGCGAGAACAAGCGCCGCGTTCCCGAGGATCTGCCGACGCAGCGGCTGCGGATACGAGCACAGCAGCCTCAAACGCTCTGCGATGATCCTGGCCGCTTCGGCACTGTTCGGTTCGCGACGGCCGAGATCCAGGGCACGCCACAATTCGACCTCATCGGAGTTCTCGATACGCGGATCGGCAAGAAAATCCTTGGCGGCCGGATCAGCGGCCAGAACCGCAGCCGCGCCCCTGAGGAACACGGCACGCGCTTCGTTCTCCCGGCCAGGTGAGTCCTGGCTCGCGACGCGCGCCAGCACAGCGGCCTCGCCGGCCAGACCGAGGCCTAGCGCGGCTTCCGCGGCATCAAGACGAGGCGCGCGCCTTGCAGCCACCGGTGCTGCGGCCGCGTTAGCGAAGGCGGCTCTGTAGCGGCGCTGCAGCTCGGGCACCGTGGCGTCTGTCAGGTCGAGGCTGCGGGAGAAGCCGGCAGCCGATTCGCCAGACCCGTGCCCTAGCATGCCCGTGTTGCCCGGATCGGTCAGCAGGAAACCGGCTGCATCTGGACGCAGGTCGAGCTGGTCCGACAAACGCTCCACCGTCACCCCGAGCAAGGTCGGCCCCAGCACGTAACCGTTCCCGTGCCGGGCCATGGTCATGGCTTGTCCGTTCCGCCTCGTGGTGCCGACCAGGAGATCCGTTCCACGATCCGGATCGGACACCACCACGACATGTCCTGCTTCCAGCACCGGAAGCTCGACGTTCCTGCCGGACGCCACGAGGGGGATCTCGGTATCGGCATGGCGCGCAGCACCCAGCGCGATGAACCAGCCATCCGGCTTGCGGGCCAGCGTGAGCTGTTGCGCAACCGCGACCGGCACGGTGAGCATCGCGCCGCTGTCGAGCAGGGAAAACGCCGCGTGCCCGAACAATGGATCGCCTGCCACCGGCGCCAGATCGACCGGCCTGCTGCTGTCGAACACGACAACAACCCGGTTGCCGCGCCGGAAGGCGGCGGCCCCCACCTTGCGACCAAACGGCAACATCAACCCGCCATCCTGGCCGTTCGATGCCGGCACGACTGCGGCAGCGATGGAAACCGGACCATCATCCGCTTTCCCGGGTGACTGCTCCCGGACCGTTTGCGCCGATGGCGGCTCGGGAACGGCCTGCGTCGCCGGCAGCTGCGGGACTACGTGGCCGCTGCCGCCGGTCATGCCGGCCGCCTGGGCTGTCGGCTGGTCGACAACCGCGACCATGGGTGATGGAAGACCGGGTAGGACGCTACCGCCGGGAGCCTTGGCGACACTGGTCGCCGCCTCGCCAGCGGTGGTCGATTGGGACGGATGCTGTTCCTGTGCAGGTGCCAGCACGTCGAGCACGAGATGGGTGCCAAGCCGCATCGTGTGGACGATGCTGCCGGGCTTGAGCCGGATCGCCAGCCCGTCCGCGGACGGATGGATCGACAGGATGCCTGGCCTGACACCAATCGAGGCGTTGTTGACCTGCACGGCCCGGCTGAACCGCACCACTTCCTCGTCGTCCTGCCGCAAGGCCGAACAACGAACGCCGTCCGGGACCGACAGCACGATGCGGTCGTAGCGGTCATGCGTGCCGAACCGGACCGAAACGACGGTCTTGTCCGCAGCGCGAGCCGACGACGCCATCAGCAATGCGGCGACGATCGAAAGGATGCAGGCAATGCGCATCAGTCGAAGCTTGCCAGAAGCTTGTCGATGTCGGACTGGTCCATGGCCGCGGCCGGCAGTTGTGGCCCGTTGAGGAGGCCCTCCTTCTGCACGTGCTCCCTCGGCTCCGCGGGCGCGGGCGCGATGCTGAAGGTGTCGACGATCCGTGCGATGGCGCTCTCGATCGGCTTCGGCGTCGCAACCACCTTGGTGATGCGCTGGCCGGTGATGTCCTGGAAGCTGCACGCCTCGTAGATCTTGACCGTCGCGTCCTGCAGCTTGGACGCAGCCGTACTGTCCATCGCGCTGCCCAGGGTGTCGAGCGTCTCGCAGACCTCCAGGATCGACTCGGTGGCGGCAGCGGTGTGCGCCACAATAGCGTCCAGCTCGTCGGTCGCGCACGGGATGTGGCTCATGGTGATGTCGTCCACCCTGAGGGCTGCGATCTCCAGCCTCGCATCCACGACGGCCTGGCCCAAGGTGCCGATCTCGTGCAGCAGGGCGGCCTCGCGCGTGCTCATGTCGCCGCTCATGCTCGACAGGATCGAGACGACGATCTCCGCTATGACGTCCGACTTCGCATCAGGATAACGGACCTCGAACTCTCCTACCCTGCGCTGCAGGCTGACCGGATCATGCATGACACGACGCTTCCTTGATCTTGTGCTTGAAAGTTCCGGCCTCGGCCGCCTCGACGACGCGGTGGCTGCCGTCGATCGGAACATCCGTCGGTTGGTCGACAGGCATCGTCCTGCTTGCCTCCTCAGCCGTGCTGGTCGGCGGCGACGGCCACTGGCACGGCCACTGCCGGCCGCGATTCGACCATGTCCGCGTGGAGCCTCTTCTGCGCGAGCATCTGCGTCGCCAGCCTGGCCCGTTCCGGCAGCATGGCGGCCAGCACGGCGGCGGCCTTGCGCTCGTCCATGCGGTCCAGCACCTCAAGCAGCACGTTCATGTCGAGCACGTTGAAGATGCCGGCGGCATCGCGCGGCTTCATATCCTCGTAGGTTTTCACCAGGCCGCTCCAGTTGGCGGTGTTCCGCTTCCGCCGGTCATCCTCGACCTGTTCGAGCCGGGTCTGCAGGGCGGTCAGTTCATCGAGCCTGGCCTGGAGCTTCAGCTGGGCCGCCTGCACCAGATCCGCCTTCTGGTCGAGTTGACGCTCCCGCTCGTCGAGCGCCTGCCTGCGCTTGCGGAGGTCCTGCAGGAGCTGCAGTTCTGCTGACGAGGCCGGAGGCGGCTGTGCCGGGGCCGACGCCGACGGCAGGGAAGGCCTGGGCAGCGCTGCGTGCGATGCGGCGGCAGGTGCGGGGTTTGCGTCGGCAGCGACCTGCGCCGGGCTTTGTGCCGTCGCTTCGCGCGCCAGGCTGGCAGCTTTTTCCGTGAAAAGCAGCGCCATCACCGTCATGGTCAACGGCAGGAGGCGCTTGTGCAACGAGAAGGAGCGCATGATCACCTTGCAGACCGGAGGGCGCGCAGCAGATCCTTTTCCGCTTGGCTGCGCGGACGGGTGTCGTGGTCGGCGGCGACATTGCGGCTGGCGAGGTTCAAGGACGGCGCCGGTGCGAGCAGCCGGGCCATCGGATCGACGGCCGGCGCCTCGGGCAGCTTGGGGTTCCGCACGATCCCTTCGAGCTGGTCGCATACCTTCTCGCCGCGGGCGGTCAGGAACTCGAGGTCGCTCTTGAGGCCGCGTGCCTGATCGACGTGACGGGCGATCTGGCGGCCGGCACCGTCGGCCGCGGCGCGGAGCCGCTCGATTCCCTCCTCGGCCTGACGCGTGCTGTCGTTGAACCCGTTGACGAGTTCCTCCAGAGCCGCGCGGTCGCGGCGCAGCACGCCGAGTGCCCGTTCCAGCCGCAGGGCGTGGAACATCGTTGCCGCGAGCATGACCATGAGGACGACCTCGAGCAGCCATTCGGGCCCGCTCATGCTGCCGCCGATCATCAGCTTCTCCTCGAACCGAGCGGATCGTTGGCGCCGGGCAGCCTGCCGACGACCTGATCGATCCTGACGGCGACACGGTTCTTGCGGCGCCCGATGCGTCCCTCGAACAGCACGACTTGGCCGCAGCGGAGCTGGACCGGCGCTTCCCGGCCCTGTCGCAGGATGAAGTGGCTTCCCGGCTTGAGCCCGATGATGTCGGACAAGCGCATCGGCTGCTCGTCGAGCACCACGTCCAGGTCGACCTCGGTGTTCCACAGCTCCTCGGCGAGATGGGTTTCCCAGATCGCGTCGCGCCCGAACTTCTCGCCCATGAACTGCTGCAGCAGCAGCTCGCGCACCGGCTCCAGGGTGGCATAGGGCAGCACCAAGTCCATCCGTCCGCCGCGATCCTCCATGTCGATGTGCATGCGCGCCAGCACGGCGGCGTTGGACAGGCGCGAGATCGCCGCGAAGCGCGGGTTGACCTCCAGGCGCTCGAACCGGAACGTGATCGCGCAGAGCGGATCGAAGCTCGACGACAGGTCGGCCAGCACCACCCGGATCAGGCGCTCGACCAGGGTGCGCTCGATGGTGGTGTAGGGCCGGCCCTCGATACGCATGGCGGCGGTTCCACGCCGGCCACCCAGCAGCACGTCGACGATGGAGTAGATCATCGCCGAGTCGATCACCATCAGGCCGTAGTTCTCCCATTCCTCGGCCTTGAACACCGCGAACATCGCCGGCAGCGGCACGGAGTCGAGGTAGTCGCCGAAGCGAAGCGAGACCACGTTGTCGATCGACACCTCGACGTTGTCGTTGGTGAAGTTGCGCAAGGACGTCGACATGATCCGGACCAGCCGGTCGAACACGATCTCGAGCATCGGCAGGCGCTCGTAGGAGATCAGCCCGGAGCTGATGATCCGCTGCATGCCGTTGCTGTCGACGTCCTCCGCACCGCCGTGGTCGAAGCCGAGCAGGCTGTCGATCTCGGCCTGGTTCAGGATGCGCGTGGCGTCCGGGGTCGCCTCGGTATCCAGGGAAGCGCTTCCCTCGTTCTCGATGGAGGATGCCCAGGCCGACGCCAAGTCCTCGTCGGACGGGTTGCCGCTCATGCCGCTCATTGCACAAGGATCTGAGTGAAGAGCAGGTCCGTCACCTGGACGGGCGCCAGCGTCATGTCGATGCGGTTCATGAGCGCCTCGCGGAGACGGTAGGTGCCGTCGCCACCGCGCAGCTCCTCCGGGCGGGTGCTCCTGAGATAGGACTGGAAGATGTCGAGAATCTGCGGCATCCCCGCCTGCAGCGTGGCGGCCTCGGCAGCGTGGCCGACTTCGATCTTCGCATGCAGCTTGATGAAGGTAGCCCGGCGGCCGCCCGTGTCGAGGTTCGAGACGATGTCGGGCAGGTCGATCAGGACCGGCGCCTCGACCGCCGCCACCGCCTTGGGCGCTGCGTGTCCACGAGCGTGTTTCAGGATGCCGCTGAACCAGAGACCAGCTGCCAGGGCGATGACCGCCATGGCCGCGCCGATCATGAGGATCCGCTTCTTTCCTCCGCCTGGGGGACCTGCCGCCGCATCCTTGCCGCTCATTCGCCCGCTCCTGTCCGGGCCGTTCTGGCCCTGCGGCAGAATGGGGTCATGCTGGTTAACGAGTGCTTAAAGCAGAATGGATGAGGTCGCCTTCGATGCCTTGGACGGGCTTAACCGCCCATTAAGCTGTCGCGTCCGATGATGCGGTGTCTTCGGGGTCCCCAGATGGAAAACACGACCTACATCGCGCTGTCGCGTCTCGACACCCAGCAGCGAACCATGGATGTGATCGCGAACAATATCGCGAACGCCAGCACGGATGGCTTCAAGGCGCAGCGCGTGCTGTTCAGCGACTACCTGTCGCAGCAGCAGGGCGTAAACGCGCCGTCCGGCGGTGCCGTTCTGCACTACACCCAGGACCGGGCCACCTATCTCGACCGGAAGGACGGCAGCCTGACCCAGACCGGTAACCCGCTCGACATGGCGCTGAGCGGTCCCGGCTTCTTCACCGTCTCGACGTCCGCGGGTCCCCGCCTCACCCGCTCCGGCAAGTTCGGGCTGATGCCGGACGGCCATGTCGCCGACGCGTCGGGGAACCTCCTGCTGGACAAGAACGGCAGCCCGCTCCAGCTGTCGCCTTCCGACACCAACATCCGTATCTCCGGCAACGGCACGATCTTGACCGACAACGGAACGGTCGGCCAGGTCGGCGTGGTGACGGTCGACGATCCCAACCAGCTGGTACCGGAGGGCGGCACGCTCTACCGCGCCACCGCCGGAACCACTTCGGCAGCACAGCCGAAGGTCGCCCAGGGGATGATCGAGACCAGCAACGTCCAGCCGATCAACGAGCTGACGCACATGATCCAGACCCAGCGCGACTTTCAGTTCGTCTCGCAGTTCGTCGAAAGCGAGAACCAGCGCCAGCAGTCGGCGATCGACAAGATCGTCCAGCAGCAGGCTTGAAGCGGTCCGAACCAGCATGACGGGAGCACCAGATGCGCTCACTTGATATCGCCGGCACCGGGATGCAGGCGCAGCAGACCAACGTCGAGGTCATCTCGAACAACATCGCCAACATGACCACGACCGGCTTCAAGCGCAGGCGTGCCGAGTTCCAGGACCTGATCTACCAGGACCTCCGCCGCGTCGGCTCGAACAGTTCCGACAGCGGCAGCGTCGTGCCGTCCGGCGCCCAGGTCGGCCTCGGCGTGAAGACGGCTGCCATCTACCGGATCAGCGAGCAGGGCAACCTCACCCAGACCAGCAACAGCCTCGACCTCGCCATCCAGGGCAACGGCTTCTTCCAGGTGACCCTGCCGTCGGGCGACACCGCCTATACGCGCGACGGCACCCTGGCGCTGGCTTCGGATGGCACCATCGTGACGTCCGATGGGTATGCGGTGGCTCCGGGGATCACGGTGCCCACCAATGCCCAGAGCATCACCATCAACTCGTCCGGACAGGTGCAGGTCACCCTGGCCGGCCAGACCGCCACCCAGACGGTCGGTCAGCTGCAGCTGGCGGTGTTTCCCAACGAGGCCGGCCTGGAAGCCGAAGGCGACAACATGCTGGTGCAGACCACGGCGTCCGGCGCTCCCACTACCGGGACACCTGGCGCGTCCGGGTTCGGCAGCGTCATGCAGGGTTTCGTGGAAAGCTCGAACGTCAACGTCGTCAGCGAGATCACCAACCTCATCAGTGCGCAACGCGCCTACGAAATGAACAGCAAGGTGATCACCGCGTCGGACGACATGATGCAGACGCTGACCAACCTCAAATGAGCCGCCGTTCGCGCTTCATGACCGCGTTGGCGGTCGCCACGGCCGTGTTGGCGCACGGCGTGCCCGCGTCCGCCGCCTCGCTGCGCAGGCAGGTGGCACTGCATGGCGACATGGTCAGGTTGTCGGACCTGTTCAGCGATCTGCAACCCGGACAGGACTGCGACATCGGGCCAGCCCCCGCTCCTGGACAACACATCGTCGTCCCGTTCAGCCAGCTCGTTGCGATCGCGTCTCAGTTTGGCGTCGATTGGCAGACAGGCGCAAGCTACGCATCTGCCGTCCTCAACCGGCCGGCCCGTCTGATCAGGCGGGAGGAGATCATGGCGATCCTCAAGCCTGCCATGATCGCGAGCGGTATGCCGCCTGGGAGCGACGTGTCTCTGGGCGCCTTCGCCTCGCCTTCCCTGCCGGCGGAAGTAACGGCCCCTCCCGAAATCCAGACGCTCGACTATGACGCCCAGAGCGGGCGCTTCGCGGCGCTGCTCGCGTTTCCGGCGTCGAACGCGGACCCCGTCACGCTGCGTGTGACCGGCCGGGCCGAGCAGCAGGTGAACGTGCTCGCGCTGAACCAGCTCCTTCCTGCCGGCTCGCTGTTGTCGGCGTCCGACCTACAGGTCGTCCGTGTCCGCAGCAGCAGCTTGCATGGGACGCCAATAACAGCCGCCGCGGATGTGGACGGCCTCGCGCTGAGACAGCAGGGATCGGGCGGCGTCCCGCTGACGCGGGACATGCTGATCAGGCCGATGCTGGTGAGTCGTGGCCGTCCCGTCGTGCTGCGGCTCGAAGGCTCCGGCCTGACGTTGACGACAGCAGGCGTGGCCCTGGAGGCAGGTGCCGCCGGCGATCGCATCCACGTGATCAACAGCGTGTCTCATGCCGTGCTGATCGGCCAGATCACGAGCACGGCCGACGTCAGGATCGATGCTGGAACCGCACCGGTGATCCTGCAATCCGGTGGCACGCAAACCGCGCTGCCGCAACTGGCATCCGGCGCGTCCACAGGCGGCGGTCGGAACTGGAACAGGCTGGCGCAGGAGGCGTCCTATCCATGATCAACAGATCGACCAACATCGCCGGAATGACGCTCTGCTGCCTGCTTTCCGGCTGCGGCGCCTTGTCGCGCTTGTCGGACCTGGGACGTCCGCCCAGCATGACGCCCATCACCGATCCGACGGTTGCACGTGACTACAGGCCGCTCACCATGCCGATGCCGCCGCTACAGCAGACGCCAAGCGACCTCGCCAGCCTTTGGCGGCCCGGGAGTCGCGCCTTCTTCAAAGATCAGCGCGCCGCTCAGGTGGGCGACCTGCTGACGGTGCTGGTCGACATCACCGACAACGCCGACTTCGAGAACAACGGCACCGCCTCGCGCACGGGATCAGAGTCGATGGGGGTGCCGAACCTGTTCGGGCTCAAGCAGAAGGTGGTGCAGGCAGCGCTGGGGGCAGCGTCGGTGTCAACCAACAGCACCAACAGCAACGTGTCGACCGGCAGTACCAAGCGCAACGAGAGCGTCACCCTGCGGCTTGCCGGGACCATCACCCAAGTACTGCCGAACGGCAACTTCGTCGTCAGCGCGCGTCAGGAAGTTCGCGTCAACAGCGAGCTCAGAATTTTGCAGGTCAGCGGCATCGTCCGGCCGCAGGACATCACCGGCGATAACACTATCACCCACGACCGCATGGCGGAAGCCCGCATCTCCTATGGCGGCAAGGGGCAGCTGACGGACCTGCAGACGCCCCGCTACGGGCAGCAGCTGATGGACATCGTCCTGCCGTTCTGACCAGGATCAATCGTCGCGGTGGACCTTTTCCATCCGCTCGTGGCGCTCCTGCGCCTCGATCGACAGCGTGGCGATCGGCCGGGCCTCTAGTCGCTTGAGGCCGATCGGCTCGCCGGTCTCCTCGCAGAAACCGTAGCTTCCGTTCTCGATCCGCAACAAAGCCTGCCCGATCTTGGCAATCAGCTTGCGTGCGCGGTCGCGTGTTCGCAACTCGAGGGCGCGGTCGGTCTCGACGCTGGCGCGGTCGGTGATGTCGGCCTCGTGGATGCCGCCTTCTGACAGGCTGGCCAGGGTGCCGTCCGCCTCCTTCAGGAGGTCGGCACGCCAACGGAGCAGCTTCAAGCGGAAATATTCCACCTGGAGCGGGTTCATGAACTCCTCGTCGTCAGCCGGGCGATAATCGGAGGGCAAGGTGATCATGAGCGCCTTTCCTGAAGCGGCGGTAGGCGCCGCCGAGAAGGAATGGCCGGCTTATACTCACGCGCGCGGGTGGAGCCAAGCGCCAACTGAGGTTGTCATCGAGCAGTCAAGAACCTGGAACGGAAGCCCGGTCTGCGGCCTTCGCTGCCCTCACCAACTCAAGACGAGCCCGCAACCTGATGGACCGGATCACCTGAGCCAACGCCGGATCGACCGCCTGTCCACCTTCCTCGCTCAGGCGCAAAAGTTCCTGGAGCGTGTCAGCCTGGTTGCCGGACAACAGGGCGCGCTGCAGCTCGGCGAGTGCCGCCAGCAGGCGCTGTCCATGCTGGCGCGCTTCCTGATCACCCGCCTCGGCACCTGCACGTTCCTGCAGGGCAAGCATGACGGATGCCCCGACCGTGGTCGGTTGCGTCACGCCCTGCACTTTGGAGGACGCCGGCGCGGTTCCGTCGGGAACAAGAAAGCCAGCTTGGCCAACCGGTTGCGCCTGCGTTGGCGGCCGCAGGCTGCCGGTCGGACCAATCGACGACACGCTCATGGTTGCTAAGCCCTCTGCCAGCCGCGGGGTCCGCCAGATCGTCGTCGACGTTCAGACGTTGTTCATTCTATCGCGCCAGAATGCACAGCATAAGGCTTGACGACCCTTGAAGGGATACGATGCGCACGATCTGCTTTTTGATCCTGATCGCTTTTTCCGTGCTCGCCGGACCTCGGTTCGCGGGCGCGGAAGCAGTCCGGATAAAGGATATCGCCGACGTCGAGGGCGTGCGTAGCAACCAGCTGATCGGCTATGGCCTGGTGGTAGGTTTGAACGGCACCGGCGACCGCCTGAACAACTCGGTGTTCACACGTGAATCGCTGATCAGCATGCTGGAACGCCTCGGCGTGAACATCCGCGACCAACAGTCGACGCTGCAAACCCGGGACATCGCGGCGGTCATGGTCACCGCCGAGCTGCCGGCATTTTCCCATGGCGGCAGTCACATCGACGTGACCGTATCGGCCACGGGAGATGCTACCGATCTGTCTGGCGGCACCCTGCTGGTCACGCCGCTGATGGCGGCCGACGGCGACGTCTACGCGGTGGCGCAGGGGCAGCTGGTCAGCAGCGCCTTTGCCGCCAAAGGAGCGGGCGCCTCCATCACCCGCAACATTCCTACCAGCGCGCACATCGCCAACGGCGGCATCGTCGAGAAGGAGGTCCTGGTCGACCTCGGGGCGCGCAACGTCCTGCACCTGTCGTTGCGCAACCCGGACCTGACCACGGCCGAGCGCATGGCTGCCGTCATCAACAACAGCGTCGGCTCCATCGCGCGGGTCGACGATCCGCGTACCGTCACCCTGGCGCTGGCCGGCAGCGACGTCATGTCGATGCTTGGCCGGATCGAGGACCTGCTGGTGCAGCCGGACACGCCGGCGACGGTGGTGGTCGACGAGGCGAGCGGCACCATCGTGATGGGGGACAATGTCCGGATCAGCACAGTCGCCATCGCGCAGGGCAACCTGACGGTGCAGGTCAACGAGTCCCCCGTCGCTTCCCAGCCCGGCGCTTTCTCCGGCGGCAAGACTGCGATCCTGCCGCGCACGTCGATCAAGGTCGATACCGGCGCCGGCAAGCAGCTTGGCATCCTGCCGGAAGGTCCCAGCCTGCGCGACCTGGTGGGCGGCCTCAACGCGCTGGGTGTGGGCCCGCGCGACATGATCAGCATCCTGCAGACCATCAAGGCAGCCGGTGCTCTGCAGGCCAACTTGGTGGTGCGATGACGATAAACGCAGTTCCGCCGGCCGCCGGGCCGGTACAGGGATCGGAGGTGAACCCGAAGGTGATGAAGGCGGCGAAGGATTTCGAAGCGATGACGATCGGGCAGCTGCTCCAGCCGATGTTCGACACGGTGGATCAGTCCCAGGAGCTTTTCGGCGGCGGGGCCGGCGAGTCGAACTTCAAGCCCATGCTCATCACCGAGATGGCCAAGCAGGTGGAAAGCCAAGGCGGCTTCGGGCTGGCCCAGGGGATCTACGGGCAGATGTTGAAGATGCAGGAGAAGCAGCGATGACGCGGGACCAGCAGAACGCGGTCGAACAGCTGGTGGCCGTTCTTGCTGAGGAGAACGCAGCACTCGAGGCGCTCGCGTATCAACGCGTCGTCGACTTTGTCGACAGAAAACGGGCGGCACTCGACGCGCTGAACGCAGCCTCTCCTGCTTGTTCCGATCAGGCCCGGACGGAACAGGATCCCTCGCGCAACGCGCTGGCGGTCCGGTTGAAGCAGCTTGTCGAAGAGAACAGGGAACTGCTCAGGCGAGCCATCAAGGTGCAGAACAGGATCATGGGGGTGGTTGCAAGCGCTGCACGGCAGGCCCAGGCGCCGGTCGGCTACGGTGCGCGCGGCAACAAGCCACGCCCATTCGGCGCCAGCGCCGTTGCGTTGATCGTCCGCGCTTGAGAACGTCTGCTCGGGTCGGGTAGATCTTCCAGCCGCGTCGTTGCGGCCCCTTCCGCCGTGACGGGAAGAACCGGATCGACATCCGGCCCTTCCCCGCCTGTTTGGAACGGAACGCGCTACTCCTCGTCGTGGTGCGCTTCCGCCTGTGGCTCGACTGGCGCCGCTTCATCGACCGGTGGCGCCGTCTCGCTTGCTGCCTCCGGCGCGGCCTTGCGACGGCGACGATGTCCAACCGGCGACGTTTCGCGCAGCTCCTCCGAGGCTTCCCGACGCGTCGCAGCACTGGGCGAGCGACGCATCTTCACCGCGGCATCGTGCTTATCGGGCGAGGCCTTTGCGCCGGTGCGCGTCGAGGGCTTGGCCGTCTGGGTGGTCCGGGCCCTGGTCCGGGCGGCCGGCTTTTCCGCCGCGTCCGAACGCGTGGTTCGGGCCTTGGGTGTGGACGCCTGGGATTTCGCTGCCGCAGAACGGGTAGCCGGGCTCTTGGCGGTGCGTGTCGAGCGCGCGGTGTCGGCCTTGGCAGTCGTCTTGCGCGCGGTGGCTGCCGACGTCCGCTTTGTTCCACGTGCGCTCGCGGCCGACTTCGTGGTCCGGGTTGCGGCCGTTCGCGCCGTGGTCGCGCGAGTGGTGCGTGCGGGCGCCTTCCGCGTCGCCGTTGCAGTGGGACCGTGGCGCGTGGTGCGAGCGGTGGCGGTGCGACCGGACGCGGCACGGGTCGTCGTGCGGCCGGCGGCGCGCTTGGTCGCAGGCGCGGCTTTCGCGCGCGTCGTCCGCTTCGGTGCCGCAGCCTTCGCGGAAGCGGCGGCCTTGGTGGTACGCGCAGGGGTCCGGGCGGTCTTTGCGCGCGTCGTCGACGCCTTGGTCGCCCGTGTCGTCGTGGCCCGTGTCGTGGTGGCCCGCGTCGTGGGGGTCCTTGTCTTGGCAGCCCGCACGGGCGCCTTTGCCGTGCGCGTGCTTTTCGCCGCCGGCTTGGCCGGCTTGGTGGACTTCGCCGACTTGGCTCCAGGCTTCTTGGCCGCAGCCGACCGCGTGGACACGGTGGCGCCGGTGCGCGTGGTGCGCGCGGTGGTGCTGCGCGTGCTGGAAGCGGCGGTACGCCGGCCTCCTGCCCGCACCGCCATGGCGCGGGTACGCCTGCCGTCGGTGGTGTCGCTACTCATGATCGAGACCCTTTGCTTGGTGGAGATGGTGGCTGGCTGTGAGGACCACAGGCCGATCTGCGCCGCAACCAGCGAAAGACGGGCATCCCGCTCGGTCCACGCGACTGACATGCAGCATGCAAGGTCGTCCTGTTCCGGCCGCGCGTTCATCTTTGAGCGGATCGACCGGCAGAACGCCGACAATGCGAATCGCCGCCCGATGACACACGATCGAATACGCTCATCCTCGAACCGCGTAGTTCTGTCAACGAAAAGCAACCGTTACACTAAAGTTCCGTGACGCCGGCCGCATCGGGATCTTCCATGCGACGGTGAGTCGGCGCGGCCACACCCTGCGCATGGATCGCGAGGATGCAGTTGCGCGCTGGCATTTCTCGATCTGGCCCGGCCGCTCCCCGCCACGGTGTGGCGGCAGCCGTGACCGTTTATGCCGATCACACGCGGATGCGATCGACGCGGCATCCGGTCATGGGTGCGCCGGCGGCGACGCGATGCTAGGACACCACGGCCGCCGCCCCCCCAGGATCGCGACGGTTCTGTTCTCGCCGGAGCATTCCTCGCACATGAAGATCAACGGCCAAGCCTTCCGCAGCGTCTGGATCGATCCCGAGGACGGGTTCTCGTTGCGCATCTTCGACCAGACTAGGCTGCCATGGTCGATCGACGTCCTGCGCTTGTCCACGTGCGCCGAGGTCGTGGAGGCGATCAACGGCATGCAGGTGCGGGGGGCACCGTTGATCGGTGCGGTGGCGGCCTATGGCCTGGCGCTGGCGCTTCGCGTCGACAGCGGCACGGACGCGATGGAACGCGACGCTGCCGCCCTGGCCGCGGCCCGGCCCACCGCGATCAACCTGCGCTGGGCGATCGCGCGCATGCTCACGCGTCTGCGCAACACGTCGCCCGTTGATCGCGTGCGCGTCGCGTATCACGAGGCCGGCCTGATCTGCGACGAGGACGTGGCGCAGAACGAGGCCATCGGCCGACACGGCCTGGGCCTGATCCAGGAGATCGCCGCCGCAAAGCGCGCCGGGGGTGGCGACGCAACGGTGCGCCTGCTCACCCACTGCAACGCGGGCTGGATCGCCACGGTGGACTGGGGCACGGCGCTGGCACCGATCTACATGGCGCACGATGCGGGCACGGACGTGCATGTCTGGGTGGACGAGACGCGGCCGCGCAACCAGGGTGCTGCACTCACCGCGTGGGAGCTCGGCAGCCACGGCGTCGGCCACACCGTGATCTCCGACAACGCCGGCGGCCACCTGATGCAGCGCGGACAGGTCGACCTGGTGATCGTCGGCACCGACCGCGTGACGCGCAACGGCGACGTCGCCAACAAGATCGGCACCTATCTCAAGGCGCTCGCGGCACGGGACAACGGGGTGCCGTTCTGGGTCGCGCTGCCGTCGACCACCATCGACTGGACCGTGGCGGACGGCCTGTCCGAGGTGCCGATCGAGGAGCGCGCACAGGACGAGGTCACCCACGTCACTGGCCGCGACCCTGACGGCACGCCGGTCCGGGTGCAGGTGACGCCCGACGGAACCTCCGCCGCCAATCCCGCTTTCGACGTGACGCCGTCGCGGCTGGTGAGCGGCCTCATCACCGAGCGCGGCTTGTGCGACGCGTCCGCGTCGGGGCTCACGTCGCTGTTTCCGGAGCGTGCATAGGACCACGATGACCACGCACCGAGTTCCCATGCCGCCTCGCCTGCGGCAGTCCCGTCCCCTCGCGCTGCTGGCCTGGTGCGGCGTCCTGCTCGCCGGGTGCGCCGACACGCCGCCAGCGCACCCGCCGCAGCCCGTGCCCAAGCCGACGCCGGTGGCGCAGTACCGCACCTCGCAAGGCCCCGCCGCACCGGACGAGCACGTGCCGGATTTCGCCACCCGCTCCTTCGCGCCGTTCAACCGGCAGGACGCGGTCGCCATCGCCTTGCGCGAATGGCGCCTGTTCGGCGAGCCGGTGGACGACGCCGATCCTGAG
>CAXSHC010000001.1:9012-20382 GCA_964236745.1 uncultured Acetobacteraceae bacterium | reverse complement strand
CGGGGCGGCGCCCCGACGCGTCGGACACGGCCGTCAAGCCGGAACGGCTTCCGGGATTGTGGGAACGTATCGGCGAGTACTGGTGGATCGGCCAGGACCCGTACGAGACCGAGGTCAGCTGGACCGGCAAGCACGACAGCGCCGGCACGCCGTTCGACTTCGTGCACGACGCCCGCTACGCCTGGTCGGCCGCCTTCATCTCCTACGTGATGCGGATCGACGGCGCCGGTGACCGTTTCCCGTACGCACCGAACCATTCCACCTACATCAATGCCGCCGCGTCAGGTGCCGCGACCGGCCTGCGCGCGCAGGATCCGGCCAGCTACGCGCCGCAGCTCGGCGACCTGATCTGCGCCGGACGCAGCACCGGGCGGGGGATCCGGTACGAGAACCTGCCCACGCACAACGGCTTTCCCGCCCATTGCGGGCTGGTGGTGGCGCGGGATGCGCACCAGGTCAGCATGATCGGCGGCAACGTCGACGACGCGGTGGCACTCACGCACGTGCCGGTCGGACCGAACGGGATGCTGTCGGCGTCGGACGGCAGCTCGCTCGACAGCCGCTATTCCTGGTGCGTGGTGCTGCAGGTGCTCTACGACGCCGACACGGAGCCGGCCGGCCGCGATTGAGGCCTGGTCGAACCCGCGGCGGCGCCGGTGATGCTCAGCCTTGTCGCCAGGGTAGCCCGTCCGCCTTCCAGCCGGCCACCGTGCCGCGATGCCCGTTCGCATCGGGCGGGCCTTCGAAGCCGTCCGCCACGTTGAAGGTGGTGCGATAGCCGGCCTGCTGCGCCGCTTCGGCCGCGGCCAGGCTGCGCACGCCGCTTCGGCAGATGAAGTAGATCACGTGCTGGCGCGTCAGGCCCGCCTCCCCCAGCTGCTCGACGAAATCGGGATTGGGAGCGCCGGTAGGGAAGCTCTGCCATTGCACCAGGAGCACCCGCTTGCCCTGCGCCGACAGGTCCGGCAGCCCCACATAGGACCATTCCGCATCCGTTCGGACGTCGACCAGCTGCGCGTCCGGATCGCGCACGAGCGCCGCATGGGCCTGTTGCGCACCGACGTCCTCGACCATCTCAAGCACTCCCGTTTCCCGAACCTGCCGCCAAAGGTGGTCCGTGATGGCCCAAAGCACAATTACGCCGAACCCCGGGCTGCCGGGCTGGCAGTCGGCGTCGCCGGATCTCGATGCCGCGATCGGCGGCACGCCGCTGTTGCGGCTGCGACGGGCGTCGGAGCTCACCGGCTGCGACATCTACGGCAAGGCCGAGTTCATGAATCCGGGCGGTTCGGTGAAGGACCGCGCAGCGGCCGCCATCATCGACGCGGCCGAGCGGGACGGCTCGCTCCGGCCCGGCGGCACGATCGTGGAAGGCACCGCCGGCAACACCGGCATCGGCCTGACCCTGGTCGGCAACGCGCGCGGCTACCGAAGCGTGATCGTGATGCCGGACACGCAGAGCCGGGAGAAGATCGACTTCCTGCGCACCATCGGCGCCGACCTGCGCCTGGTGCCGGCGAAGCCGTTCAAGGACCCGGGCAACTACGTGCACGTGTCGCGCCGGCTGGCGGAGGAGATGGGTGCGGTGTGGGCCAACCAGTTCGACAACCTGGCCAACCGGGAAGGCCACCGCGCCACCACCGCGGCAGAGCTGTGGCAGCAGACGAGCGGCGCGCTCCATGCGTTCACCTGCGCCTGCGGCACCGGCGGCACCCTGGGCGGCGTGGCGCTGGGCCTGCGAGATGTGGCCGAAAAGACGGGCCGTGCCGTGCCGGAGATCGTGCTGGCCGACCCGGAAGGATCGGCACTGTATGGCTGGGTCAAGACAGGGACGCTGGACGTGCAGGGCTCCTCCATCACTGAAGGCATCGGCCAGTCGCGTGTGCCGGGCAACCTGGAGGGCATCCATATCGACGACGCCGAGCGCATTCCCGACGCGGAAGCGCTGGAACAGGTATTCGCGCTTCTGATCAACGAGGGGATCTCGGTCGGCGGCTCGGCCGGGATCAACGTCGCGGCGGCGATCCGGGTGGCGCGTCGCCTGGGACCGGGCCACACGGTGGCGACGATCCTGTGCGACGGCGGCGCGCGCTACCAGTCCAAGCTGTTCAATCCGGAGTTCCTGCGCGGGAAAGGGCTGCCGGTTCCGTCCTGGATGGACTGACTTCGTCTTCCTCGTCGCTTGCCTCCGGCGGCGCGGTTTCGGGGAACAGCAGCCACACCGACAACACGCAGGCAAGGCCCGCGGCGGCCAGCGCCAGGAAGCCGGCGGGAAGGGAGCGGTCGGCCAGGAAGCCGCCCAGGGTGGTACTGAAGCTGGCGCCGGCGCCGATCGCCAGCCCAAGCAGCCCCAGGCACAGGTTGAAGCGGCCGGTGCCGCGGCTGAGATCGGCCGCCACAAGCGGCAGCAACACCCCGAACGCGGCGGAGCTGACCGCGTCCAGCAGCTGGGCCGACACGATCATCCACGGTGCGCTCGATGCCGCCAGCAGCAGGCCGCGCAGCGGCAGGGCGGTGAAGGCCAGCAGCATCACCGGGCGCCTGCCATACACGCCGGCCCAGTGGCCGATCCGGGGCGACAGCACCGCGCCGATCACCTGCGGCAGCAGGATGCAGGCGGCGATCACCAGCTCGGCGAGCCGTCCCGCTTCGCGCGTCACCTCGCCCGCCGCCAGCGGCAGCATGCCGCCAGTGGACAGGTGGAAGAACACGACGCAAACGCCGAACCCGTAGAGCCGGCGGTTGCGAAGCAGGCTGCGCAC
The DNA here is from genome assembly GCA_964236745.1 of uncultured Acetobacteraceae bacterium. Classification (GTDB taxonomy): domain Bacteria; phylum Pseudomonadota; class Alphaproteobacteria; order Acetobacterales; family Acetobacteraceae; genus Lichenicola. The sequence goes on along the minus strand of CAXSHC010000001.1, from coordinate 17,620 downwards.
CCCGTGCGAGGGCGATGATGGAACGGACGCGCCGTCGGCACGGGGCGCAGACGCGGCCTCCGCGGCCTCCGGCGCCGGCGACCGGACGATGGCCCGGAGCGCCACGAGGCCGGGCAGCGCCATCAGGGCGCCGAGATAGAAGGTCGCCCGGGCGGACACCAGGTAGCCGACCCCGCCCATCAGCCCTGCCGACAAGGCGGCGCCGATCTGGGCGAAGCTGTTGTTGCGTCCGAACCGTTCGCCCAGCGACGCCGACGCCGCGTCGCGCGACCGGCCCTGGGGGGATCGGCCGTTCAACGCTTGTGCCGTGACCACGGACAGCGTGATCGCCGCGATCGCCGGGTTGAGCATGCAGCTGGCGAAGCCGTGAAGCACCTCCGCCAGGGTGACGGGCAGCTGTTCCGGCAGGGCTGCCAGCATCAGGCACGACACCACGATCGCCACGATCGACGCCGTGGCGGCCAGGTGCTTGTTGCGCAGCAGGTCGACTGCGAGGCCGGCCGGGACCTGGCTCACCATCGCCGTCACCGTGCCCACGGTCAGCACAAGGCCGATCTGGCCCTGGGTCCAGTGCTGGCTGGTCAGGTAAACGGCGATGAACGGCCCGAACGCCTGCTGGAGGTTGGCGACGAAGAAGTTCGTCCAGTCCAGGCCGTGCTGGCTGCGCCGGTCAATGGCCGTCGATGTAGCCCCCAAGGCAGCCTTCTGGGCAGCCCCGGGGGCAGCCGTGCGGATCGGGCGGCGCAACTTCAGGTTCAGGACCGCTGACCCGGAGCCGGCGCGGCGGCGGCCGGTGCTGGTCGGGGAACCGCCGAACCGTCGGGTTGCGGAACAGCCGGCGTCGCGGGCTGCGGAACCAACGCTGGGGCCGGAGCCGGAGCCGCAGGCCGTGCTGGCGGCGTGATCGTCGACCCGTCGGCGGGGTTGGAGGCGACAGGTGCTCCTTTTCCGGCCGGCACGGGCATCGGACCCGGAAGCGGACCCGTGATGCCCGACCCGTCGGCCGGGTTCGAGGCACCGGACGTTTCCTTGCCCGCGGCGGAAGCCACCGGCTTCGGGGTTGCCGCCGCGTTGGCGCCCGTCACCACCGTCACCTGCCCGGACTCCTCGACTGCCGGTGCCGACTTGACCTGCGCTTCGGTCAGCGCCACCCGAAGCGGATCGCTTCCTTCGGGCTTCGACAGGTCGAACAACCCCCAGGCCACGGCGATCCTGCGGTTGCCCACACCCATGAAGCCGCCGACGTCGAGCTCCAGCGCCACCGGCTTGCCGTCGTCGCCGATCAGCACGTCGATCACCCGCCCGACCTGGCTGTTCTCGACTCCGCGCACGCTGCGATCCAGCAGGCCGCCGAGCGGGTGCTTGGCTGTCAGCAGCCGGAACGCGGATTGCGGCGGCACCAGCTTCTGCGGTGGATGCAACAGCATGTCGTGCGCGATCGCGTCGGCGCGGTCCCCGGCCAGCTGCGGCGGGATGGGCTCGCCGACGGGTTCCCCGGCGATGTGGGCTTCCGGCCGGCCGGAAGCTGCGGCTTGACCCGCCGGCGGGCTCGCCACGACAGCGGGAACTGCCGGCCGGCCAGCCGCGGCGTCGGGGCCGGCAGTCGGAACCGACGCCGCGGGGGGCACCTGACCCGCAGGTGGCGCCAGGCCCGCAGATTGCGGTTGCGGCCCATCGGCCGGCGCGGCCCCGCCCAGCAGGATGCCACCCAACAGGATGTTGCCAAGCAGCGGCGGCAGGCGGTGGGAACGGTCGGCCATCGCTTCTCCCACGGTTGACGCGGAACCACCCGCATCTGGCATCCCCAGCCATCCGCCCGACGTTGGAACGCCTGCGAACGGGAGACACCATTGTGCCACACCGCCCCCTCCGAGACGACCCGCGCATCGCCCTGGTCACCGGCAGCTCGCACGGTATCGGCGCCGGCATCGCCGCGCGCCTGCTTCGCGACGGCTGGAGCGTGTATGGCCTGGACCGCATGCCGCCCACGCTGCACGACGAGCGCTTCCATCCGCTCGCCGCGGACGTGTCGCGGGAAGCCGACGTGGAAGCGGCCTGCGCGCGCATCGGCCGCGAGGCGGGACGGCTGCACGGCCTGGTGAGCAATGCCGGGATCATGAACCGCAAGCCGCTGGCCGAACTGTCGCTGGCCGAATGGACGAGCGTGCTCGACACCAACCTTTCCAGCCTGTTCCTGTTGGCGCGCGCCGCCGGCCCGCTGCTTCGGGGTCCGGCCGGGGACGCGGGTGCCATCGTCGCGATCGCGTCTACGCGCGCGCGCATGTCCGAGCCCGACACCGAAAGCTATGCCGCGTCCAAGGGCGGGCTGGTGGCGCTGACCCACGCCCTGGCGGTCAGCCTGGGACCGGCGGTGCGCGCCAACTGCATCAGCCCGGGCTGGATCGACGTGTCCGGCGGGTCGCTTTCCCCCGCGGACCATGAACAGCATCCGGCCGGACGGGTCGGGCGGGTGGAGGACATCGCCGCCCTCGCCGCCTGGCTGCTCGGGCCGGAATCCGGCTTTGTGACCGGCGCCGAGTTCGTGTCCGACGGCGGCATGACCCGGAAGATGATCTACGCCGAGTGAAGGCGGCGTCGGCCGGCGGCCCGCAGTGCAACCAATTGAAACGACCAGTGCACAACAGGGCTGTTACAGTGATAGCGTGTGCTGGCCATGGAACAGCTGCCCCACATCCTGATCGTCGACGATGACCGCGAGATACGCGAACTGCTCGCGCGCTTCCTCGAGCGCAACCGGTTCCGTGTGACCACTGCGCGCGACGGCCGCGAAGCGCGACGCGCCTGGAGCAACGGACATTATCAGCTGGTGGTGCTGGACCTGATGCTGCCGGGCGAAAGCGGCCTCGACCTCGCGCGCTGGATGCGCACCCAGGGCAACGTGCCGATCGTGATGCTGACCGCGATGGGCGAAGAGACCGACCGCATCATCGGCCTGGAGCTCGGCGCCGACGACTACGTGCCCAAGCCGTTCAACCCGCGCGAGCTGATGGCCCGTATGCGCGCCGTGATGCGACGCACCGGCGAGCGCGACGAGCGCAAGCCGGACGGCGAAAGCCGCGTGCTGCGCTTCGCCGGCTGGACCCTGGAGCCGCTGCGCCGCCGCCTGCTCAACCCGGACGGCGCCGAAGTGCCGCTGACCGGCGGCGAGTACGAGCTGCTGGTGGCGCTGCTCGACCGCGCCAACCGGGTGCTGACGCGGGACATGCTGCTGGACCTGCTTCGCGGCCGCCAGGCCGGCCCGTTCGACCGCGCGATCGACGTCGCCATCTCGCGCCTCAGGCGCAAGCTCGAGGATGACGGCCGCAACGCCCAGGTGATCAAGACCGTGCGCGGCGGCGGCTACGTGCTGGCGGCCGACGTCGAGCGGGTCTGACCGCCGACAACAGCGTCCCGATGCGCATCCGGCTCCTGCCACGCAGCCTGGCTGCGCGCACAGCCCTGCTCCTGCTGTCGGGGCTGGTGGTGGTGCAGTCGGTGGGGCTCGCGATCCACGCGCTGGACCGCATCGACTTCGCACGCCTGAACAACGAGCGCGAAGCCGGCGCGCAGGTCGCCGGCATCTACCGCATGGTGGCCGATGCCGGCCCGCTGGCGCGCGACGACGAGCTGCAGCGCGCGCACCTGCCGGCGGGGTTCCACGCCTTTCTGACCACCGTGCCGGTGCTGGGACGGCTTCGTCCGGCGCCGGAACCGATCCAGCGCACGCTGCTGCACCACCTGTTCGCGATGCAGATCCCGCTCCGCCTGCGCCCGATGCAGGTGGTGATCGCCAACAACCTGGACGGCCGGATGCCGTCCGGACCGTACAACGGCGAGCGTTCTCCCAGCACCCCGCCCGCTCCGGGCCAGGAGCTGCCGCCCTGGCGCGGGCTGCATCCGCCGGCGCCGCAGGACTGGAACCGGAACCGGTCGCTGGAACGGCACCGGCCCGGCGAGCCGATCGCCGGTCTTGGCCGCTCCTATGCCGTCGCCATGCAGCTTCCCGACGACAACCGCTGGCTGACGGTACGCTTCGTCATGCCGCTGGCCGACCCGTTCCTGTCGCCGACCCTGCCGGTCGCGTTCCTGGTGATGACCATCGCTGCCGGCCTGCTCAGCATCTGGGCAGTGCGACGTCTGACGGCACCCCTGCGCACGCTGGCGATTGCCGCCGAGCGGCTCGGGCGCGACGTCAACTCCGACCCGCTGCCGGAGAACGGGCCGACGGAGGTTTCCACCGCCGCAGTTGCTTTCAACACCATGGCCAGCCGGATCCGGCGCTTCGTCACCGACCGCACCCTGCTGCTGACCGCGATCGGCCACGACCTGCGCACGCCCATCACCCGTCTCAAGCTGCGATCGGAGTTCATCGAGGACGAGGAGCTGCAGGCGAAGTTCCTGGCCGACCTGGACGAGTTGGAAGCCATGGTGTCCGCCACCCTCGCCTTCGGTCGCGACAGCGCCGACCGCGAGCCGATGGTGCCGCTGGACCTGAACGCCCTGCTCAGCACGGTGCTGGACGACGCGGTGGACGGCAGGCCGGCGCTGGCCGACCAAGTGGGCTTCGCGTCGCCTCCGCCCGCGGTCACCATACAGGCGCGCTCGCTGGCGCTGAAACGCGCACTCACCAACCTGGTCGGCAACGCCATCAGCTATGGCGGCGGCGTGCAGGTGACGCTCAAGCCGCGCGACGACGGCCACGTCGTGGTGCTGGTCGAGGATGACGGCCCCGGCATCCCGCCCGACCAGCTCGACCGGGTGTTCGAGCCGTTCGTACGGATCGAGACCAGCCGCAACCGCGAAACCGGCGGCACCGGGCTCGGCCTATCGATTGCCCGCAACATCGTGCGCGGCCAGGGCGGCGACATCACGCTCGCCAACCGCACCCCGCACGGGCTGCGCGCCACGGTGACGCTGGTGGCGTAGAAGCGGCCGACACCGGCGCGTGCTCCACGTGGTGCCGCCCACCTCCTGCCCCTGCCCCGCCACGCGCGGCGCTGCTACACAGCACCGGCCATCCTTCCTGTGCGGACCCGTGCCATGCTCCAGCGTCTTTATGCCCGCGTGCTGGCCCTCGCCGCGACGCCGGCGGCACCGTTCTGGCTGGCCGCGGTGGCGGTGGCCGAGGGCAGCTTCTTTCCGGTGCCACCGGACCTGCTGCTGATTCCCCTGGTGCTGGCGAGGCGGGACCGTGCCTGGATTCTGGCGGCGATCTGCACGCTGGCCAGCCTATGCGGCGGAGCCTTCGGCTGGCTGATCGGCGCCGAACTGGTGCGGCTCGCAGCACGGCTGATCCATTTCTACCACGCCGAGCATGCCTTAGCCGTTTATCGCGACCGTTTCGCCCGCTATGGCTTCATGGTGATCCTGCTGAAGGGCCTGACGCCGGTTCCGTACAAGGTGGTCGCGATCGCCGCCGGGGCTGCGCATTACAGCCTTGCCTTGTTCCTGCTGGCGAGCCTGCTTACCCGGGGCGCCCGCTTCTTCCTCCTGGCGGCCCTGCTCCGGCGCTTCGGCACGACGGCGGAAGCGTTTATCGCGCGCAGGCTTTCCGTCTTGGCGGCAGTCGCGGCGATCCTGATCGTCGGCGGCGTGCTGGTGGCCTTGCGCGCATGAAACCATGGGAGAACGCCGGATGGGCAAACAGATCGCAGATTATGCGGTTGTCGGAGACGGCCAGACCGCTGCGCTGATCGCGCGCGACGGCTCGGTCGACTTCCTGTGCTGGCCGCGTTTCGACAGCGACAGCCCGTTCAATGCCATACTCGGCGACGACAGCCATGGGCATTGGCGAATCGCACCCGCCGCGGCTTCTGGCGCCAAGCCTGGCCTTGAGCGGCGCTATGCGGGCGACACCCTGATCCTTGAAAGCCTGTGGTCCTCGGACGGCGGACAGGTCCGTGTCATCGACTTCATGCCGCCGCGCGCCAACGATTCCGACGCGCCCTCCACGCTGATCCGCATCGTGGAAGGGGTGGAAGGCAGCGTGGCGATGCACATGTCGCTGTGCCTGCGCTTCGACTACGGCAGCATGTCGCCCTGGATCCGTTCGCACGACAACGGCGTGCTGTGCGAGATCGGCCCGAACCAGGTGGTGCTCTACAGCCCGCTGCCGATCACCCTGGAAAATGCCGAGAGCCTGCTCGACTTCACGATCGCGGCCGGCGAGCGGCAGGTGTTCGTGCTGGGCTACACCGCAGCGCACTGCGCGCCGGCGCCGATGCCGGACGCGGCGGCCGCGCTGCGCGACACCGAACGGCACTGGCGCGACTGGATGGCGCGCTACAACAAGCGCACGCCCTGGGACGCGGCGGTGAAGCGCTCGCTGCTGACGCTCAAGGCGCTAATCCACGCGCCCACCGGCGGGCTGCTCGCCGCCGCCACCACCTCGCTTCCGGAGAAGCCCGGCGGGGAGATGAACTGGGACTACCGCTACAGCTGGCTGCGCGACGCCACCTTCACCCTGACCGCCCTGCTCAACGCCGGCTACCAGGAGGAGGCGAGAAGCTGGAGCGACTGGATCAAGCGCGCGATCGGCGGTGATCCGGACAAGATACAGATCATGTACCGCCTCGATGGGCGGCGCCATCTCGACGAATGGGAAGCGGACTGGCTACCCGGCTTCGAAGGTGCCGGTCCGGTACGCATCGGCAACCAGGCAGCCGGCCAGAAGCAACTCGACGTGCTGGGCGAGCTGGTCGACGCGATGCATTTCAGCCGGCGCGCCGGCCTCGACACCCATGAACGCGCGCTGGAGGTCGAGGCCGTGCTGATCCGGCACATCGAGCAGGTGTGGGACCGGCCAGGCTCGGACATCTGGGAAAGCCGCGGCGAGCCGCAGTGCTACACCTGTTCGATGGCGATGGCCTGGGTGGCGATCGACCGCCACCTCAACGGCCACGGCAGCGCGGACCGGCTCGACGACGACCGGCGCAACACCCTCGACAGGCTGGCGCGGACCATCCACGAGACGGTGTACGAGAAGGGCTTCGACCCGAAACGCCAAAGCTTCGTGCAGGCGTTCGGCAGCGACACGCTGGATGCGTCCCTGCTGCTTCTGCCGCTGGTCGGCTTCCTGCCCGTGTCCGACCCGCGGATGGCGGGCACCATCGCCGCGATCGAGGCCGAACTGATGGAGGACGGGTTCGTGCGTCGCAAGAAGGCGCCCGACACGGGTGCACACGAGGGCAGCTTCCTCGCCTGCTCCTGCTGGCTGGCGCAGTGCATGGTGCTGCAGGGCAGGCGCGACGAGGCGCGCGCGATGATCGACCGCATCGTCGGCGTGAGCAACGATGTCGGCCTGCTGGCGGAGGAGTACCACGTCGGCGAGCGACGCTTGCTCGGCAACATCCCGCAGGCGTTGTCGCATCTGGGGCTGATCAACGCGGTGATGGATTATTGCGGCGAGGGCATCAACCGCATCAGCTGAAGAACCGGAAACGCAAGGCGGCGTTGGTCGCGCAGCCGGCTGACACCGGTCCGAGGAGCAGGGCATGGCCGAGATCGTCGTCATCACCGGAGCGGGCGCTGGCGTCGGCCGGGCCACCGCGCGCGAGTTCGCACGGCGCGGCTGCCACCTGGGCCTGATCGGCCGCAACCGGGCGCGTCTGGAGCAGGCGGCCGAGGAGGCGCGCGGCATGGGCGTGCGCGCGGAAGTGGCGATAGCCGACATGGCCGACGCCGACGCGGTGGAAGCGGCGGCGGATGCGATCGAGCACGCGCTCGGCCCCATCACCGTGTGGGTCAACAACGCGATGGCGACCATCTTCGGCGCGGTTGCGGAGCTGAGCGCGGCCGAGGTGAAGCGCGGCACGGAAGTGACCTATCTCGGCACCGTGCACGGCACCATGTCGGCACTGAAGCGCATGCGCCGGCGCGGCCGCGGCACCATTGTCAACGTGGGCTCGGCGCTGGCTTATCGCTCGGTGCCGCTGCAGGCGGTGTATTGCGGCGCCAAGTCGGCGATACGCGGCTTCACCGACAGCCTGCGCTCGGAGATCCTGCACGACGGCGACGACATCCACCTGACCATGGTGCACCTGCCGGCGGTGAACACGCCGCAGTTCAACTGGGCGATGAACAAGACCGGCTACCGCGCGCAGCCGGTGCCGCCGATCTACGAGCCGGAAGTGCCGGCGCGCGCGATCGCCCATGCCGCGTTCCACCATCGCCGCGAATGGTGGGTCGGCTTCCCGACCGTGGTGGCGATCATGGCCAACCGGATCGCGCCGAGCCTGGCCGACCGCTACCTGGCCAGCTCCGGCTATTCGGGCCAGCTGACCAAGCAGCACACCGACCCGGACGCACCGAACAACCTGTATGACACCGTCGACGGCCCGGAGCAGGCGCATGGCCGGTTCGACGACCGGTCGCGCACCGGCAGCTGGGAAGTGTTCTCCTCGCGCCACCGCAGCCTGGTGGTGGCGGTGATCGTCGCGGGCGTGGCGGGTCTGGCGATGACACGGCGCAAGGTCGCTGTCGCACGGCGCTAGACAAGGCAGCGTCGAGCGCCACGAAGCGGCCTTCGCTGCCGGCGATGAAGCCGATCCAGCTACGGCACCAGCGGTTCCGCATCACTCCGACGGCAGGGACCGCACGCAGCCGATGC
>CAXSHC010000001.1:0-9002 GCA_964236745.1 uncultured Acetobacteraceae bacterium | reverse complement strand
GGGATCATGGGGCCCGGCTGGTAGTCGTGGCCGGCTCAGCTCGGCTTCGATGGCCGTTGCTCGCTGCTGTGCACCATGCCCATGTGCGCGGTAAGCGCCCGCACCACCTTCTCGATGTCGCTGGGTGGCAGCACGAAGCCAACCGGTCCGAATGCCGGGTGCTGGAAGGCAATGATCGAGCCCTCCGTCAGGGCTTCCGGCTGCACCGTCCACTTGGTCTGGTAGACCGGCGTGAAGGCGGCACCTTCCATCGGCGGCACCGCGCGCTTGTCCTGCATCGCCGCACGCGCCTGCCCCAGAATGGCGATCAGCTGGCCGAGCTGGTCCAGCGTCAGCGGCACCTCACCTTCGAGCCCGCTTTCCGGCAACAAGGTCAGGGTGGTGACCTGCCGGTCATCCGAAACCGCAACCTGCATCCGTGCCGGACGTGCGCTCATCTGATTCTTCCGCTGCGAAAACCGGCCCACCCTACAGGATCGCGGGGCCACTCGACATGAAGCGTTCGTCAGCACGCAGGTCCGGACCCGGCCGACACGGTGCGCCGCCCCACACCCACCAGTCCGGACGGGCCAGCGCGTTCGCCGCCGCCGCCGCCGCCACGGCCTGGGGGAACAGCCCGAAGCAGGTCGCCCCGGACCCGCTCATCCGGGCCAGCAGGCAGCCGCGCTGCCGTTCGATCGCTTCAAGCACCTGCGCGATCGCGGGGCAAAGCGAGATCGCCGCCGGCTGGAGGTCGTTGTGCAGGCGGCCGAGGTCGGCGGCCATCACCGACGCGTCGGGCCAGCCGGCCGGCAGCTCCGCCGGCGCACGCAATTCCGCCGCACGGGCCCGAAACACCGCGGGCGTGGACACCGCCTCGCCGCAATTGACCAGAAGCAGCCCGTACTCGGGCAGGAACGGCGCCGCCGACAGCAGGTCGCCGACGCCGCCCATGCGAGCCGGGCGCTCCGACAGGCAGACAGGCACGTCCGCACCGAGCGCGACGGCCAGCGCCTGGAGGCGGGTGGGATCGGGCGCCCGATCCGGCCACAGCCGGCACAGCAAACGCAGCGCCGCCGCGGCGTCGGCCGAGCCGCCACCGATGCCCGACGCGACCGGCAGGTTCTTTTCCAGCAGAAAGGCGGCACCCGCCTCAGGCTCCCGGGACGCGGCACCGCGAAGCAGCCCAGCCGCCCGCACCACCAGGTTGGACGAGGCATGCTCCTGCCGCAGCGTCGCGCCGAACCGGCCCGACAGTGACAGACCGAGTTCAGGTGCCGGCGTCGCGGACAGGACGTCGTGCGCGCCGGCGAACACCGCCAGGCTGTCGAGCAGGTGGTAGCCGTCCGGCCGCCGACCGGTGACGTGCAGGAAAAGGTTGATCTTGGCGTGGGCACGCTCGACCAGCCGTCCGTCGAAACCCGTGGCGGCGCAACTCGTGACGGCCCCGCTCATGGGCCGGCCGGAACCCCCGCCTGACGCAGCGCGTCGCGTATCCTGGCCGCATCGTCCGGCTCCGGATGCAGCACCAGCGCCCAACGCCACTGGTCCTCCGCCTCGATCTTCCGGCCGGCGGCCCAATAGGCCGAGCCCAGGTGGTAGTTCACGGTGGGATCCTCCGGGATCTGCTCCGCCGCTTGTTCCAGCGTCCGGATCGCGCCCGGCACGTCGTTCTCGCGCAGCATCGCCCAGCCGAGGCTGTCGCGGATGGAGCCGTCGTCGGGCCTGCTGTCGAGGGCGCGCTGGATCAGCGAGCGCGCCTGCCGCAGGTCCTGGTGCCGCTCCACCATGCTGTAGCCGAGGTAGTTCAGCACGAACGGCTCCTCCGGCGACAAGGCGAGCGCCTGCTGCAGGTCGGCCTTCGCCTGCGGCCAGCGGTCCTGTCGGTCGAACGCCACCGCGCGCGAGAACAAGAGCTGCCAGTCGCTGCCGGACAGCCCGGCGCCCGCCCCGTCCAGCCTGCGCCGGTCGTCGAGTGCCTTGTCGAAGGCCGCCACCGCTTCGGGATAGCGCTTGGCTTCCGACAACACGTCGCCCAACGCCTGCGCCGGCTCCGGCCTGTCGGGATAAGCGTTCACGAGCGCCTGGAGCCGGGCGATGCTGTCGTCGTGATGTCCGGTCGCGAAAGCCAGCTCCGCCGAACGCAGCTCGGCCAAAGGCGCCAGCGGGTCGTCGTGGGGTATGCCCGCCAGCACCACGATTGCCGTTTCCGGATGCTGCGGCGCCAGCAGCTCGGCCATCATCAGGCGTGCCGGCGCCAAGTCGGGCTGCAGGTCCAGCGCGAAGCGGAGCATGAAGCCTGCCGCCTCCTTGGCCCCCTTGCCGCCGCCGCCGTTGTTCGGGTCCTGCAGCAGGGCGGCGATCGCCAGATAGGCGTGCGCGAACCCCTGCCTCGGGTCGCGCACCACCGGCTGGCGGAGCGAGTCGAACAGCGCCGGCTGCACCATGCCCAGCAGCGCGATGTGCTGCACCAGTCCCTGGAGCATGGCGCGCGCCTCGTCGGGATGGCCGCTGCGTACCAGGAACCCGCCCGCTTCCTGCACCGCGGCGAGGCTCGAATCCGAGAACAAGGCGGTGGCGTTGCGGTAGAGCCCGGCAGCCGCCGCGTTGCGGCCGGCGGTTTCCGCGACCAGCCCCGCTTCCAGGGCGCAGGCGCTCGCCAGTGGACCGCCGCTTCCCACCGACGCCAGGGTGCGAAGCGCCGCGTCGGTGTTTCCCGCACCCTGCTGCGCCCAGGCCAGCAGAAGCGGGCGGATCACCTGGTTCAGGGCAGAATCGGGCAGGGCGTCGAGGTTGCGGATCGCGGACGCCCAGTCGCTCCGCGCCGCGGCCGCGTTGGCCAGCACAAGCGTCGTGATCAGGCTGGACGGCACGCGGACCGCCAGCGCCGCCGCTTCCGGCCGCCCGGCCAGGGCGGAGAACAGGAAAGCCGGCTGCAGCAGCTCCTTTTCCCCCGGATCGTGCGACACGGAGTCGAGAAGCAGGTCCGCGGCGACGCCGTTGTCACCCAGGTAGCCCGCCACCGTGGCCGCCAGATAGGAGCCGAGTGCTGGCTCCGGAGCGGGCACCGGGCGGGCGGCGGCGTCATGCGGTGCCCGAACAAGCAGAAGGGCCGCAACCGGGACGATGCGCAGGACGAGCGGGAATGGCATGATGCTTGAGGCTAGCGGCTCCTCCGGCCCGCGCCAACCGTGTTCCCGGCCGTCCCGGCACCGATCGCGGTTCATTCCTGCCGGACCGATCGGGGAAACTTCGGTGGACGCGCTGGCCCTTCTGCGGCTGCAGATCGAATGGGGTGCCGACGAGGCGCTGGACGCCGTTCCGGTCGACCGGCTGCATCCGGTCGCGTCGCCGCCGGCGGCGGTGGCGATAGCGGCGGCGGCGCCACGCCCGCTTCCGGCACCCGTTGCCCGGGCGTCCGGCTCCCGCGCCGCAGCTTTGGGGCCCGGATACGTTCCGGCCGGCGGCCCGGCCGCGACGGCGCGCGAGGCCGCCGCCGCCGCGACAAACATCGCGTCGCTACGTGCCGTGCTTGCCGCCTTCGAGGGCTGCGGCCTGCGCGACACCGCCACCAACCTCGTGTTCGCCGAAGGCGATGCGGAAGCCGGGCTGGTGATCGTCGGCGAGGTGCCGGACGGAGAGGAAGACCGCACCGGTCACCCGTTTGCCGGACGGCCCGGCCTGCTGCTGGACCGCATGCTCCACAGCATCGGCCTGCACCGTTCCCGCCTGCTGCTGGCACCGCTGATCCCCTGGCGGCCGCCCGGCAACCGGCCGCCGAGCGATCTGGAGCTGTCGATCTGCCTGCCGTTCCTGCAGCGGCTCCTGGTGCTGGCGCGGCCGACGCATCTCGTGCTGATGGGCAGCCGGCCGGCCAAGCTGCTCGCCGGCACCACCATACGCACCGATGCCGGCTGGCAGCGCCCGACCCTGCCCGGCCTGCCGGACGACGCGCGCGTCCTGGCGATGCGCCATCCAGCCTACCTGCTCAGCCACCTGCCCGCGCGCCGGGACGCCTGGGCCGACCTGCTGCGCCTGCGCCGCGCCCGCGAACCAATCACAGGCGCGTGAGCGGATCGAGCGAAAACCGTTGTTCCTCGCGGTTGCATCGTCCCACTTTTTGAGACGCTCTGCTCAAAAGGTTGCGCCGCCCGGAGCCGCGTCCTAGAGCCGCAGGGTGATACGAGGGCTCTTCCGGAACCATCCCCCCCTGGCGGCAAGGGCCTTTCTGGCCGGTGCTGCCCTCCTGGCCGGAGCGGCCGCGCCGCTTCGGGCGCAAACCCCGGTGCCGCGATCCAGGCTGTCCCCGGCTTTGGAAGAAACCGCGATGGCGGTGCCGCGGCTGGCGCCTCCCGCCGGCAGCGATGGCATCGTTACCCTGCCGCACCCGCTCCCGTCCGGCGACGCCGCTCGGATCCGACGCATCTTCGCCCTGCAGCGCGACGGCGACATCCCGGCCGCGGTCGCGGAAACCGCGAAGCTGGACGACGACACCCTGCTCGGCGACCTGCTCGCCGCACGCTACCTTTCCCCCGCGGCGCAACCCACGCTGCCGCAGCTCCAGCTCTGGCTCAAGACCTTCTCCGACCTGCCGGACGCGCCGGCGGTGTTCGCCCTGTTCGCAAGCACGAGCCCGCACGGCGCGAGCCTCGGTTCCGCGCCCGCCAGGACGACGCTGGGCACCGAGTCGGCGGCAGCACCGCTGCCGGAGGAAGCCGATCCGGCCGGCCTCGCCTTCAAGCGCAACGCCCTACTCGACGACACCGTGCAGGGGCGGCTCGCTCCGGACGGCGCCGGGGCATCGAGCGCCCTGCGCCTGGTCGCCGTCACCCGGCACATCGACCCGCTTTATGCGGCACAGCTGCGTGCCGAGATCGCGCTGCACCTGTTCACGGCGGGCGACGACGACGACGAGCAGGCCCATGCCGTCGCCATCGCCGCCCTGGACGCGAGCGGCGGCAGGATCGGCCTTGCCGGCTATGTCGCCGGTCTCGCCGCCTGGCGCGCAGGCCGGCCGGATCAAGCGTTGCCCGCGTTCGAAGCCGCATCCCGTGCCCGGCTGACCGCGGCGGGCCTGCGCGCCGGTGCCGCCTTCTGGGCCGCTCGTGCGCATCTCCGTGTCGGAGACCGCGCAGGCTACCGGACCTGGCTCGGCCGCGCCGCGGCAGCACCGCACACCTTCTACGGCCTGCTGGCTAGTCGCATCCTCGGCCGCGCCGACGGCAGCTGGGACCGGCCCTGGGGGCAGCTCACGCCGCTGGATGAAGAGGAGGAGGACCAGCCGGGCCGGCCGACCTTGTCAGAGATCGACGTCGAGGCAGTCGGCGCCACCCCTGCCGGCCGGCGCGCCTTTGCCCTGCTGCAGGTCGGCGAAACAGCGCGCGCCGAGGCGACGCTGCGACGGCTTTGGCCGACGGTGCAGGGCGACATGGCGCTGTGCCGCTCGATCCAGCTGGTGGCGGAGGCAGGCGGGCTCACTTCCCTGTCCTCCCAGCTGGCTTCCATCCTGCAGAGCCGGGACGGCCAGCCGCGTGACCAGGCCCGGTTCCCGATTCCGGCTCTCGCTCCGCGCCGCGGCTTCACGATGAACCCGGCGCTGGTCTACGCCCTGACACGCCTGGAATCGAACTTCGACGCGTCCGCGGTGTCGGGTGCCGGGGCGCACGGGCTGATGCAGCTGATGCCGGTGACGGCCGGCTTCGTGCTCGGGCAGCCGAACCGGTTCGCCAGCAACCCCGAGGCCTTGCACAATGCAGGGCTCAACCTGGAACTCGGCCAGCGCTACCTGTCCTACCTGGCGACGCAGCCCGCAGTGAACGGCGACCTGATCCGGCTGCTCGCGAGCTACAATGCCGGCCCAACCGCGGTCGACCGGTGGAAGCCTGACGGCGACCCGCTGCTGTTCATCGAGACCCTGCCGAGCGACGAGACGCGCGATTACCTACATCGCGCCTTCACCTATCTGTGGGTCTATTCGCAGCGCCTCGGCGTGCCGTCGCCGTCGCTGGTGGCGCTGGCGGATGGACAATGGCCGATCTTCGCCGACGAGCAGGGGATGCGGACGGTGCATTAGAGCATGATCCGTGCGCATCAGCTCACGGAGCATGCTCTGGCCCATTGTTTTTCGAGCATCTTCATTCAATCGACCGATCCGGTTCGATCGGATGATGCTCCGGGAGTGATCCGCCGCGACCACATCCGAGTCCGGCCTGCTCTCAGTTCTCCGCCAGGGCCTGCCGGCTGGCGCGGACCTTGTGCACGCGCCGCCCATCCATCTCCAGCACCTCGAACAGCCAGCCGGAGAACGCGATCTTGTCGGCCGGCGCCGGCACGCGCCGAAGCAGCGCCAGGATCAGGCCGCCCAGAGTGTGATAGCTGCCTTCCGCCGGAAGGTCGCCCAGGCCCAGCCGATCCTTGACCTCGTCGGCGGGGGCGCCGCCGTCCAGCGTCAGGACGCCGTCGGCCTCGATCGGACGCTCGGGCACGGCGCCCGGCTCCTGCTGCTCGCCGACGATCGCCTCGAACACGTCGGCCGCCGTGGCCACGCCCTCGAAGGAGCCGTACTCGTCCAGCACCAGCACCATGCCGAGCGGATGGGTGCGCAGCTGCTCCAGCACGTCGTAGGCGCTGATGGTGTCCGGCACCACCACCGGCGGCAGCATGAGCTGTTCCACCGACAACGCCCCGCCATCCAGAAGCAGGTCCAGCACGTCCCGGGCCCGGATCAGCCCGACCGGGTTGTCGATGCCCTTGTCGCAGACCAACAGACGGGAATGTCCGGATTCCCGTAGTACGTCCCGCAGGGTATCGGCGTCGGCGTGGCGCTCAACCCAGACCAGCTCGTTGCGCGGAGTCATGATCGCGCGCACCGGCCGGTCCGCCAGCCGCAGCAGGCGCTCGATCATGTTGCGCTCCTCGTGCTCCAGCACCCCGGCCTGGGCGCCCTCGGCGATCAGCGCCCGGAGCTCCTCCTCCGTCACGGTTTCCCGCCCGGTCTTGGTCACACCGAACAGGCGCAGCACCAGCGACGAGGACTGCCCGAGCAGCCACACCGCGGGTGCCGCCACCCGCGACAGCACCAGAAGCGGCAGCGACAAGGCGGCGGCGATGCGCTCCGGCTGGCGCAGTGCCAGCTGCTTGGGCACCAGCTCGCCCAGCACCAGCATGATGGCGGTGATCGCGATCACGCACAGTGTCAGCGCCAGCTCGTGCGCGAACGGCGCCAGCGCCGGCACCCGTGCCAGGACGGGGGACAGGCGGCCAGCGATGCTGTCGCCGCCAAAGGTTCCTTCCAGGATGGTGACCAGGGTGATGCCGACCTGCACCGTGGGCAGGAAGCTTTGCGGATCGTCGGCCAGCACTGCCGCCCGCTCCGCGCCGGGCACGCCGCGACGTGCCAGCACGGCCAGCCTGGCCTTGCGCGACGAGATCAGGGCGAGCTCGCCCATCGCGAACACGCCGTTCAACAGCACCAGGAGCAGAATGACGAGCACGGAAACGACCATGGCCGCATCCTAGGACGACATTGCTTCCGGAGCAGCATCAACCGATCGGGCTTTCCCCCGTCAGGCTTCCCGGTACCAGAGCAAGATCACGCCGACCAGGATGAAGCACAGCGGCCAAACCCAGCCGGCGATGCGTCCGCCACGCCCGGGCAGCCGCAGCTCCAGCCAGCGTCCCCAGCCCGACGCGATTCCGGCCAGGGCCAGCGGGGTGTGGGTCAGCTCGATCAGCTCGGCGTCCTTGACGTTGGCGATCTGGTGCGAATGCGTCAGCAGCAGCGCGCCGCCGGCCGCCACCATCAGCGGAAACACCAGGGCTGCCCGGGGCGAGCGCAGCCGTCCGGTCTGCACCGACCATTCAAACGCCGCGAACACCAGGATCAGCACCACGAACATACGGTGCTGCACCACCTCCACGTCTCGGAAGGCGGCCATGAAGTCCTCCTTGCCGAGCGGCCACACCTCCGGATCAGAGCGGAGCAGCAGGAACAAGGCCAGACCGAGGAACACCACCGGCCAGTGCCGCGCCGGCCGGACCCCCGCATGCGCCAGCAGCACCAGCAGCCCGATCGCGATCACGAACAGCCCGGCCCAGTGGTGGTTGTACTCCGACCAGGCGATGTCGTCGGCGTTGCGCGGCGGCAGGGTGCCGTCGCCGGGCACGAAGGCGGGAGCAGCGACGCGGTGGGCGCCCGCGGCCTCGGCGTCGATCTTGGCTTGCAGCGCCGGGATCGCCAACACGTCGTGGTCAGGCGAGCGCAGGCGCGGCCATTCTGGCAGGTTGCGCTGCACGATCTCGTGCCAGGTCACACGGTCCTGCGTCAGGTCCACCGCGGGCGGCACGGAGGTGAGCGAGGCGGCGGCGAAGAAGATGGAGAACCCCAGCCCGATCTCGACCTCGGCGAAGCGCTTCATCCGGATCACCGACGCGGTGGGATCGCGGCGCAGGCGCTCGGTGACCAGGAAGTTGCCGGCTCCCAGCGCCAGCAGGCCGCTGAACAGGCCGATCTTAGCCCCCACCATCACCCCGTAAGCGGTGCCGTAGAACGCGGGCAGCGAGCCCACGTAGACGATGAACATGGTGACGCCGGAGGCGAGGATACAGCCGACGCCCAGCATCGACAGGCGTGAGAATCGGGCGCCGATGCGTCGCCACCCGGCGCCGTCATGCACCTCGGCCAGCGCGATCAGGAACGCCGGGATGCCGCCGATCCAGATCGCCGCCCCGAGCTGATGCAGCCATTCCACGAACAACAGCAGGGTGGACTGCTCCAGCCTCGCTGCCGCATGGGTGGTGGCGGTCGCCGCCGCCAGCTCGATCGCGACCAGGGCCAGCAGGACCGGGCCCGGCATCTTCCAGGATCGTGAGGCCTTCGCGGTGCAGGCGGCGATCAGCAGCGCGCAGGCGATCTTGACCACCGCCGCGACAGCGAAGTTGGCCTGCATCACGTCGCCGAACGACAGGTCGACCGTGGACATCAGCACCAGGACCTGCATCCCGTTACCGAGCAGCTCCACAAG